>NZ_BAAHWU010000022.1:0-53633 GCF_054601275.1 Dysgonomonas reticulitermitis
GTTTTGTTGCCATCGAATGCACTGTTTTTGTGCCAATGATGCTGTTCCTGAACATGGTTTGTTTCGGAAAATGCACAGGCATAACTTTCGTGGACAGTACCAAAATCAGCGTTTGCCATAACAAACGTATCTATAATCACAAGGTTTTTGAGGATGTAGCACAACGTGGAAAAAGCACAATGGGCTGGTTTTATGGATTTAAACTGCATTTTGTCTGCAACGACAAGGGTGAAATAATCAGCTTTTTCTTCTCGCCGGGAAATACGGATGACCGCAGCATGGAGGTGTTTAATGTGCTGAAAAAGAAGCTTTCCGGAAAGCTTTATGGAGACAAAGGATATATTTCCGCCTCGCTTTTTGAGACGCTTTTCAACGATGGAATTTACCTCGTTACAGGCATTAAAAGGAATATGAAAAATCGGCTGATGTCCCTCTACGACCGTATTATGTTGAGAAAACGATCTATTATTGAGACCATTAACGATGAACTGAAAAATATCTGCGACATCGAACATTCCCGGCATCGCAGTATTCAAAACTTCTTCATGAACCTCATTGCAGCCTTGGGAGCCTATTGCTTTTTCGATAAAAAGCCCGCCATTGAGGTAGATATAGAGCTTTCAAACCAGTTGGAGTTATTCTGCTAATCATCCTGCTCCTAATTTTATAGCAAAAACTTTGTCCTATTTGCATTGGGCTAAAGTTCTTGTTCCACAAAGCAGATGCGAAAAATGAGCGTTGCTTATACGGAACTCAGGTTAATACTTTTTATGTAACGCTATTTCAGGACAAGACGCATTCGAGAGAAAAAAAGTATCTGTCATTCCGAATATATCTGTTTCGGAGTATGCTATTGAATAAAAAGTTAAGCTGAATTCTATATTTTTTGCAAAAAAAGTATTAAATATAGAAATATAATATTTACTTTGCTATCGTTATGACTACATAAACAAGCGCAAGACAAGCGGGGTCGATAACGGACAGGAAAGTTGCTGACAAGTTCATCAATTGCTGAGTTTTCTCTCCCGGCTTTTTATTTTTCAAAATATAGGGCAAATTAGCCGCAAGCTATGTTAATAGTAGTAAATAGCGCTTTAACTTTGTATACCTATAAAAGTAACTTAAATTCTATTTTGAAAAATGAAGTATCCGAATTCAGTTGTGATCTTTATGGTATCTGCTTTTACCATTTGTTGCGAGGCGAATAGTATAAAGGGATATAATACATCTTCACTTACGGGACAGCCTTATATTCATCATACAAAGCCTGTTACCGAATGGCTTGTCATAAAAGAGACGGATGATGATATTGATATCCGCCTCAATATAGCATTGAATTCCGGCCTGCAAGAACATACCTTGCAGCAGTTATCCGGAAGTAATGACTGGAATGTCCGCTATGGTGTAGCTCGTAACCAGAACACATCTCAAGATATATTAAGTAAACTTTCCGCAGACCCCGATTATCGTGTCCGTAAAGGAGTTGCCGAAAACAAAAACACTTCCTACCAAATACAGAAAATCCTGTTGAAGGATAGCAACCTGTATGTCCGTCAGGGAGTGTTGCGTACTATGACCGGAATAATGGACTCCTTTGGGTTCGAAGATCTTTATCCGGATAAAAATACAGGTAAAAATTATGATAGCAGGGATAATATCGACGTCCGTCTAAGCATAGCTTTGAATTCCGGCCTGCAAGAACATACCTTGCAGCAGTTATCCGGAAGTAATGACTGGAATATCCGTTACGGTGTAGCTCGTAACCAGAATACGTCTCAAGATATATTAAGTAAACTTTCCACAGACCCCGATTATCGTGTCCGTAAAGGAGTTGCCGAAAACAAAAATACTTCCTTCCAAATACAGGAAATCCTGTCGAAGGATAACAACCTGTATGTCCGTTGGGGAGTGTTCCGTACTATGGAGACGCTTGATACCAATGGTTTCTCTCCTGAATATAAAGATAGATTAGAGAATACAGAACAAAATAATGCAGTAGTTACGGAGAATAAATCTTCGAGAAGAGAAAAGGAAATTACTGCGGCCAATGAAATAAAATGGGGAAGTACCCAAATAAACCCAGTTGAGGAAGGAAAGATAAATATTGTTACGACCAACGGGAATAAAATGAGGGAAATATTGAAGAGGCTATCGGAGGAAGACAATAATTTTACCGAATGGGAAATAGCAAAAGATGTAAATACTCCAAAAGACGTATTGGCTATACTGGCTGAAAACGATGATAGCGAGGTTCGTTGGAATGTAGCTGAAAATCCGAGTACACCTCAGAATGTATTAAAAGTTTTATCAATGGATAGAAATGAAAATGTACGCTGGATTGTATCCGAAAATCCGAATACCCCTTGGGATATACTGGCTGTATTAGCTGAAGACGCAAATACGGATGTTCGCTGGGGTGTAGCAAACAATCCAAGCACCCCCGCGGAGATATTAAAAAAACTGTCTGAAGACAATGAACAGAATGTCCGTGTCGATGCAGTTAAAAACTTAAAGAAATAAACTATTATAAAACAACATATAAAAAATAATAACAATGTCAATTATCGAGTATTTTTCAGGAAGAAACATTTTTATTGTATCGCTATTTATACTTAATTTCAGTTACAGTACATATTCAGCTGCTTCACCCGGAGACAACGATCCAAGAAAGTATAAAAAAGAATATCTCTGGACCTTAGAACGCTTGTCCAGAGATAAAAATGTTGAAGTGGTTTCCAAGGTTGCACAAAATCCTGCTTGTCCGAACGATTTGCTTTTACTGTTTTCAGAAAACACAGATGATTTAATCCGTTTGAGTGTCGCTCTGAATCCCAACACACCCAAAGAGCTTTTGCGCAAACTGGCATTAGATGCTCCTTATTTTAGCGTTGCAGTTGCTTCTAATCCTAGCTGTCCGAAAGAATTGTTTGATGAGTTTTATGCCTCCGGATCGTTGGACATCCTCTGTGCCATGGCTTCTAATCCAATTTGTCCGAAAGATTACTTATCAAGTCTCTATGAAAATAACAATCTGAAGGTCTGTACAGGAATTGCTTCTAACCCTAATTGTCCCGAAAAATTACTCGAATTACTTTCGCGGTCAAAGGTATTTAATATACGCGGAGCCGTAGCATCTAACCCTTCTACCAATAAGGAAATATTAGATAAACTCTCCAGGGACGAAAATGTGATAGTTCGTTTGAGTGTGGCATCCAATCCGAACTGTCCCGAAAAACTGTTACAAAAGCTTTCAGGCGACAAATCCATTGAAATTCACCACGCTGTTGTATCAAATATAAACTGTCCGAATAAAATACTGAACAAATTTGCCAGTTATGAAGACGTTAATATGCAGCTATCCATAACCCGAAACCCCAATTGTCCTGAGACATTATTGGAAAGTTTATCCGTATCCGGAAATAATGCAGTACGTTCTTCTGTGGGAGCGAATCCCAATTTACATAAAAATATTATGGATGCCTTATCTAAAGATAAGGACTTTAAGGTTCGTGCTGCACTTGCCGGAAATCCGCAATGTCCCGAATATTTATTGGAAGAATTGTCAAGAGATGAAGCTATGGAGGTTAGAGCAGCAGTGGCTTCGAATGGAATTCGATTAAATAATTTTACGGCAAAAGAATTGATAGAATCTGTACTTATTAAAAAGTCCGATAAATAAATTGAGAAAAAGGAGTATGGCCATTAAGCCGATTACCCGACATGCGTTCCTGTTCATCTAAATGAACATCCATTTCACCTTTCAATGCAGCATTCAGGATATTTTCCAATAGCGGGGCAAAAGCTCCGTCCTTGCCTAATAAAGACTTGCCTGATTTTAGTTGCTCCAGGGCTTTCTACTTAATACTTTCAAAATCAAACTCTTTTTCCATAATAAAAACTGTGTTAGTAAAAATAAAGAATGGAATTCCAAATTTCCCGTAATGTATGAGACCAGGGCAAACGCATCAAATATTTGTTATTAATTCCGGAATAAGTACTGTCTTTCCGAAGAAAACGCTTTATGGAAAGTCCCCTTCGCTATTTTTCAACCCTTACCGACCCTCGTGTAGAAAGAACTCGCGAGCATGATCTTGAAGATATATTATTTATCGCCATAGCCTCTATAATTTGTGGAGCAGAAGGCTGGAATGAGATTGAAGAATTCGGCAAGTCTAAAGAAGACTGGCTCAAAACGTTTCTGCACCTGCCCGGTGGTATTCCTTCTCACGACACATTCAATCGTGTATTCTCAGCATTGGATCCTCAGGAATTGGAGAAGTGTTTTATGGACTGGACACGTTCGGTCGCCGATTTATGCGCGAATGAAGTGGTAGCCATAGATGGTAAAAGTATGTGCGGTAGCCGTACTTCAGATAAAAAGTCTATCGTTCACATGGTCAGTGCCTGGGCTGAAAAGAATCACATCGTATTGGGTCAAACAAAAGTTGACGAAAAGAGTAATGAAATAACAGCTATTCCCAAACTGTTGGAACTGCTGGTACTTAAAGGTTGTATCGTAACTAATGTGCCGTTGATGACAACTGATTTTTTAAGATTAGAAAGATATTTAGCTTCTTTAAATTCAACAGTTAAGACCTTTTTAGAATTATCTACGTTTTTAACAATGATTTTCCCTGATTGATAGCTGTCTTGCACAAACCATTCAGAACCTTTGTTACGTTGAAATAAGATGTTGAACTTAGATGTAACATCTGTTTCTGCACTGATGCTTTCTTTTGCTGAAAATTCGGCTTGGATATAAACACGTTTGTCGGTTGTTTGGATATCATTTACCCAAAAGGCAAATACCCCATCTTCAATATCTCGTAACATTCAAAAGATAACAGGAACCAGCGTAAATACATTGCGGAAAGTTAAAGTAATAATGTAGCAGGTGAGGGGGTATCCCCCGCCAACCGCCTACGCCAAGGTATCCTGAGTCAAATCAACAAAAGTTATACCCCGAAACATGAGTACTTTTATCCTGAAGGTGTCGATATGCCATTTTAAAAATTTTCTAAAAAAATTCCAGAAAAAAAATTAACAAAAATTTGGGACTGAAAAATAAAAATAGCACAATTGCAAATATTAGTTAAAATACAAACATAGATAGTAGTCACCCAGTAGCTTACTAATATATGTTAGTTGGTATTTTTCTTAAAAAAGAATATCAATAGCATTGCTATTGTGGAAAAAATAAAGGTGTAAAATCTTTATGGATGTTTAATGAAGAACAAATTAGAAAATATGAAGAAATTTTCAAAAAGAACAATGTAGAATTTATAGATGAGAAAGAATTGATGTCTGTATTAAGCCAGATGTATTTGTACGCTCAACTTACTTATGAGCAATTTAGAATGAATAATAAATTAAAGAATTAACTTCAAACCTCTTGTGTCAGTAGAATTGTTTGATTTGGCAAATGGTATAGTAACATCGAAAAAATACGCTTACAAACATGAGCGTATTAATCATAACTACCCATTGAAAAGACATGTCTTTTGTGCTGAATGTGGCGAAGCCTTAACAGCCTATACAGCAAAAGGGCGTTTTGTCTATTACAAATGTAATACTATCGGATGTTGTAAAAACTATTCGGGAGAAATGATGCACAACCAATATTCTAACATGTTACGCTTATACAGCGTTCCTAATGAGTTTAAACCTGTTCTTTCATGTATGATGAAGGATTTGTTTAACGATTGGAATAAACTTGCTATAAATCAACAGAAACAGTTTAGAACAAGAATTACAGAAATAGAAAATAAAGTGCAAACAGCCAAAGTTAAGTATGGGTGTGGTGAGATAGAAAAAGATATATATGATGCAGTACATAACGAATTTGCACCACCGTTGAACGACTTGAGGCAAAAACTTGAAGTTGCTGAAATAAATTTATCGAACTATGAACCCTATGTGGATTATGCGCTTCAAATGTCCTGTAAATTAGCTAGTTTATGGAAAGATTTTGCTATTGTAAAAAAGGAAAAACTACAAAATTTAGTGTTTCCCGAAGGCATTTTCTATGACCAAGAAATCAAAGGTTATCGAACTCCAAAGCATAATTCATTCCTTCATTTAATTAACACAGAAATAGGAAGTTACAGAAATGAAAAAAGCGACAAAAAGAAGAAATCTTCAATTTGTCGCTCTCAGTGCGCATGAAGGGACTCGAACCCCCACGACCGTAGGTCACTGCCACCTGAAGACAGCGCGGCTACCATTACGCCACATGCGCAGCTGTCGAGCGAAAAACGGGGCTTTAACCCTTTTCGCTATATTCTTGAGGATAAATATTTTCCAAAATCAATTTAAAGACTAAGTAGCGATTTAGTTACTTATTTCCGCCTTAAATTGTCAGACAAGCGTCCTCCGGCAACCTGTTTTCTTTTCGGGTTCAAAAGTAGTCTCTTTTTTTCTAATTGCCAAATCATTCTAGTTGTATTTATTAATCTTCTTCACCTTTTAATGAAATATACTCATCGATTAATTATCAAACAAATTTATATTTCTAATTGTAAATTCCTTTAAAAAACATGCACTTGTATATGAAACATATTTTTAGTAATTATTTCAAGTTGCGGGGTATAATTTTGCGGCTTCCCATTATTACCCAATACATCCGCTGAAAAGTCGGTATCGGCATTCCGACTTTATTCTTAAATCTTGACATGGCAATGATTATCAGCACAAATACGCCGAAAACAATACTCCACCCGAAAAGTTCGCGCAGTGATACTATCATTGAGGAATGAGTAATCATTTCTGCTTCCAAAGCCCGCGCATAAATAGCATCGCCGAGCGGCGAGCCAATGCCGGTACGGATCAAGCCCAGAATGCAAATTACCTGAAAATAATTGCGGAACGGCGCGGTCGCCTGTGCATAGACTGTCAGCGAAATGAAAACGGCAACGTGCCCGAAACCACAACAAATCGAAGGAATGTAAAGCATTGCCGTTTCGGTATAGGGCGTTATCAGAAAATACATTTGCGTGATATACAGAACAATAAACGCTATTCCGACAAAGCAGACTAATTTGTGGTGCCATTTCAATTTTGAAAGTGAATACCACGAAAACAACGCGCCGAACAACATTCCCAATATGTAAAACCAAGAGAAATTCAAACTACTGAGTTGGTCAATCTTCAAAACAACAGTAGTAAAAGTGTTTTGTAAAACCTCTTGTGCGGCTAAAAGTATATCCAGGCAAACGAATAATAGCAACAAATTGAACAGATTGCGTGTTTTAAAAGCGTTCGGCTCGATAAAAGGGTGGCGAATATACATCATTCTCAATAGGTTTGTAGCCAACGACAAACAGGAAATTCCCACCGCCGCGCGAATATAGGGCGAATGCAGCCAGTCCATTTCTTCACCGTATTGCACCACAAAAATTGCTGAAAAAAGAAAAATACTCCATAACGCCATACCCAGCCAATCAATGCCGTAAAGCAGCATTTTCGGCATTTGCCGGAACGGGCGCATCAATGTAAATGCTCCCAAAACCACCATAAGCAATGCTCCGACAGTCGCATAATATATATAATGCCAATTATAAAAATAAATGATGTATGCACCTGCTATGTCGAAAACGCGGACAAAACCAAGCACCGTAAAAAACACAAATGAAAGGAAAACGGCATAGTTGTATGTAGGGGCAATTTTTGGCAAAAGAGAAGACAAGCACTCAAAAGTACCGAACAGCCGGAAAAATCCCGCCACAAAGCAAAGAGCCATTAGTAAAGGCAGTGAACGTATGTGCGGCATAATCAGGTTTATTGCTATCAGTACCGAAGCGGCTGTAATCAGGCAAGTGCGGTTTGTAAAACGGAATTTCAGCCGGAAGGCAACAGGAAAATACATTGTCATTCCTACAAAACCTGCATTAATGAGCATTTTTACATCGTCTGGCGTTAGCGACAAATCGCCGCCAATCTGGTTCATTGCGCAAAAATACATTCCATTGGAAAATTGAAAGCAGACTAGAAACAGAATATAAATCCAGAACCGCAACGGGTCGGGGACAAATTCCTTAAACGACATAAAGCGAAAGGGGGTGTTTTGTTGTTGCATATTTAATTTATTTTTTATTTTTAGCACGCAGATAACGCAGATTAAACGGATTTACGCAGATTTTTTTGTCCTGCACGCCATTTTGTGTTTCTGCGGTATTGTCCCGCAGGGACAACACTTTATTAAAGGCAAACACATACAAATCCAAGTCCCGCAGGGACAGCACTTTATTAACCGTATGCTTTAGCTTACGGACAGGCGGCAACTCACTCTCCCAAAAGTCCCGCAGGGACGACACTTGACTACCTGCCCCAATCGCGCTCGTCGAGATCCAAACCCATTTCCTTGATAAATGCAATGTATTCATCTTTAAATGTTACTGTTTTATGGTGTTCTTGTTGATTAATTATGTAATTGATAATCTTTTGTTTATCTTCCATGCTTTTAGAAAGTGCGGCATATCCTTCGCCCCAAGCCACAAAATTCTCAAATCCTTCTATGGTTTTTAGAATTTTGCTTGAAGAGCCTTTCAATGTTTGCATAAACTCAGACAATGAGATTGTTGCAGGCATAGTAAAAAGCAAATGCACGTGGTCGGGCATCGAATTGATACGATACAGATAACCACCTTTGTTTTTGATTATTCCCCACATTTCCTGATAGAGGAATTTTACGTTTTCTCCTGTTGGCAGAGTTTGTTCGCTTGCTTTTGTGCGAATGACTGCGTGTATAAGAAGATTGACGTAACTCATAATTTTACAGTATTAAGTATCGTCCCTGCGGGACTTGGATTTGTATGTGTTTGCCTTGTCCGTTAATAAAGTGCTGTCCCTGCGGGACAGTGCGTTGCGAAATATAAGTCCTGCCAATGCGATTTGTTGCATTACCTCGTGAGTGGCGTTGTCTTTTTCTTCCTTCGTAGTCGGCGAATATTGCGACAGCCTGTTTTCAAAAATTGAGTTCATATTTTTTCAATACAATAAATATAGTGAAGCATATCCATTTTGTAATAGTGTTTGATTACTTCTTTCTCCACTTTCATTCCAACTCCTTCGGCAACTTTTTGAGAAGCAAAATTATTTGTTCTGATAATAGAATAAACTTTCCTTTGATTTAATTTCAGCCAATCCTGTACTTCTTCATTGGAAAAAGCGTGTTCGTAAGCGTACATAACTTCTTCGTCTTGCAAAATTTCACATAATTCGGCAAAATCAAATTCCGTTAATTCTCTTAAAACCAAACGATTAGCTTCTAAAATATTCATATATCTGCGTAAATTTTAATTTTCAAACTACAAACTTATAACATTTTCCGTAATTGATTGTCAATATTTTACCTTGCATTCCACATTCATTCCCGCCGCTAACTGCGACAATATTTCGTTGTCGTTATTCGCTGTAAAAACGATTTTCACAGGAACACGCTGCTCGGTTTTCACAAAATTACCAATGGAATTATCGTGCGAATGGGGCGAATATTCCGCACCCGTGGCGTTGGAAATGGCGACAACTTCGCCTTCAAAATGCGTATCGGGAAAAGCGTCAATCGTTATTTCCACCTTACTGCCTATTCTCAGGTGCTTGCGTTGCGTTTCACGGTAGTTGGCAATTACCCACTTTTGCCCGCGGCTCACAACCAAAAGCAAGTTTTGTCCGGGCATCACAAGTTCGCCGTTCTGAATAGTTTTGCGCGAAGTGTAGCCGTCACAGGGTGCGAGAACAACGGTGTAGGACAAATTCAATGCTGCCAAATCCAATGCTGCCCGGCAAACTTCAATCGCGGCATCGTTTTGTACAAGGCGTTGTGTCTGCTCGTCTTTGGTAAGGCGGGTCGATTGTTTTTGCCGCTGCATTGTTTCAAGTTTTGCCCGCAACGATTCATATTGCGTTTTTGCGGCATCGAACTGCTGACGGGTAACGGCGTTGTTGTCCAACAGTTTTTTGTAGCGGTTATAATCCGCTTCGGCATTGGCACGCAACACTTTTACTTCTTCAATACCTGCATCGCTGACGGCAAGGTTGTTCGCCGTTGTGGAAATGGTCGTTCCCATTACCGATTTCCCCGCCAAAGCATTCGCGTAATCGGCTTTTGCCTGCGCCAAATGCAAGCGAAATTCGCTGTCTTCAATCACAACAAGCGTATCGCCTTTGCGGACAAATTGAAATTCGCCAAAACGCACTTCCCTGATAAATCCCTGTACACGGCTGCTTACTGCCACAATATCTTGCTGCACCTGCGCATTGTTGGTATATTCGCCGCCAATGTGGATAAAGAGCGAAGCGATCCACGCCAAGCCGGATAAAATAAGCGCAATGATAATTACATTGGCTACAATTTTTTTCTGTTTCTTATTCATAATATTCCTGAAATGTATTTGATCTTATAATAATTGTATATAATATTTATTTTAGCGTTAATCGCCTGCAATTCAGAGTCTAATTTTTGCGAAGCGGCATCAAGCAAATTGGTAATCAACGCTAAATCATTTTCGTAACGATAAGAAATAACATTGTAGTTTTGCGTTGCAAGTTCCACGCTTTTTTCTCTTGTTTCGAGCAATACATACGCCTCCTTGTAATGCACAAACGCTTCGTTCAATGCAAGCGAAATTTGTTCTTCGAGGGCAGCTTTTTCTTCATTCGCCTGCCTTGCAGCCAAGTGATTGGCCCGGATTTTCGCTCCCGATTTGTAAAGGTTGCTCAAACTGTATTTCACACCGATGCCTACCGCCCAATAGTTGAAATTTTTGTTGAGCGCGGGAATTTCAATCGTAACCGGACCGTTGAGGTAATCGCCTGCAAACAGGGCAATTTGCGGCAGCCGTTCCGCACGGGATATTTTTTCGGCGTGGGTGGCGATTTTTTCCGCTTTTTCCGCCATTTGTACCGCCAATGTTGTTGCAGGGGCGGGTATATTGCCAGTTGTTAAAACTGTCTTTATAATGTTGCTGTCGGGTACAATAACAACCGATTGCGGTAATCCTGCCGCGACTGTTAATTGATTATTCAGTAGCGACATTGAATTTTGCAACTGAATTTTCGCGTAATTCAGGTTTTGCAGTTGCAGTTCGTAGCGCGTAATATCATTTTGCAAAGCAACTCCCTGATTTACTTTTGCTTTCATATTTTCCAAAACCTGTTGTGTTTGCGCGATATTGCTTTCAAACACCTGCAACTGATTTTGCAATTTCCATAATTCCAAATAATGACCCGCAATCAAAAAATGCACATCCTGACGCTTCTGTCCGGCGTTCAGGGCAGCGATTTGCTGTTGCAGTTCGGCAATTTTCACGCCGTTGCGGATTGCCCCACCCGCAAAAACCACCTGCGAAACTTCGAGCGAAAAGTTGTTGCCAAAATGCGGGATTGACGCAACAAACGAATGAGAAAAGTCCCTGTCCGTAATTGTTCCGTTGCCGTTGTAACTTAACGACAGTGAAGCGTCAATAGAGGGTAAATAAGCGTTTTTCGCTGTTTTTACGCCCTCTTTCGCTGCTTCGGCGGCGGTAGAAACCGCCCGGATGTTCAGGTTGTTTTCGTCAGCCAGCCTAAACATTTCTTCTATGGAAAACACCCTGCTTTGACCTTCGCTGATTTTCAATTCCGTTTGTGCATACGCACTTGATATACATAGCGTTGCAAATGACGCCATGAGAAAATAGATTTTACTCATCTGATTTTTATGTTATTTAGAAACTAAAAGGAAAATAAAAGAAGAAGGTAGCGACACAAATCACATAATCAACAACGGTAACTAAAGGACAGTTACACTGAAGCCGTATCACAATCATACTATGACTCTACCGAAAAGGATACTGGAAATTCAAATCCTCGGTGCAAAAGGATGTACGTTGCCCCACGGAAATACAATGGGAGACGGTACTGTACTATATATTGATAATGTAGTCATTAGAAATGTTTTCAAGGTGCAAAGGTATCAAAAATTTCTGAAAATATAAACGGGTTTAAGAAAAAAACTTTTCACCGAAGGCTAGTAAATATGATATCGAAAAACAAGAAGTAACTGTTTAAATTTTATTTCTTAATTCTATTAAGCATAAGTTTTCTTAGCCTGTTAACTGGAATGTATATTCAAAAAAAATAGCTTCCAATCTATTGATTCGGAAGCTATTATCTCCATTTTTCTCTCTGATGTCTTTCAGAGCCTGAGCGAAAAACGGGGCTCGAACCCGCGACCCCGACCTTGGGAAGGTCGTGCTCTACCAACTGAGCTACTTTCGCAATCGGTAATGTAAAATTAATATATTTTTTCAAAATAGAACATTCATGGAATAAATATTTACACATTATTCTTTATCAAAATCCCAATCGTCGAAGTAAGAATAATCCTCCGTAAACTGCTCCAGGTCGCGGCGATCCTTTTTCGTTGGTCGTCCTGTTCCGCGTGCCCGATCGACAAAGCCACTTACTTTAGACATTTCCAATATCTCTAGCTGTGATGCCGGCGTAATATCTTTCATAAAGTCGGGTACAAGCTTTGCTCCCATCCTGTTTTCCGTTAGGTTTAATACCTCAAAAGAGTATATCACAGGAGGACGGCGAACCTCTATTATATCACCAACCTTTATCATTCGTGAAGGTTTTATAGTCACCCCTTTTATCGTTATCCGCCCCTTCTTACAGGCTTCTATAGCAATAGACCGGGTTTTAAACAAACGTACGGCCCAAAGCCATTTATCGATGCGAACTTCTCCTTTTATTTTATCGTTTACGCTCATTATTTCTAAATATCGCCGAATACTATTTATTGTTGTACTGATTCATTGTATTCTGTATTCCCGCTAAACAAAAGCTTTTGATGATCTCTCCACATGTTTCGAGTTTTGCAGGCAAAGCCTCTTCTTCCTCGTCCGAGAAATTATCTAAAACATAGTCAACCTGCCTACCTCTCGAGAAATCGCTCCCGATACCGAACCTGAGACGGGCATATTCCTGTGTGTTAAGAACAGACTGAATATTCCCTAATCCATTGTGTCCGGCATTGCTTCCTTTTCCTTTCAGACGTAAAGTTCCGAACGGAAGTGCCAGGTCGTCTGCGATTACCAACAGATTCTCCATTGGTATCTTTTCCTGATTGAGCCAGTAACGCACGGCATTTCCACTCAAGTTCATATACGTAGAAGGTTTCAACAGAATAAGGGTACGGCCTTTTATTTTCAATTCGGCAACAAAACCATAACGCCTGTCTGCAAAAACAATATTGGACGCTTTAGCTAAAGCGTCCAATACTCTGAATCCTATGTTGTGGCGGGTATATTCGTACTCTCTGCCGATATTACCCAAACCGACAATCAAATATTTCATATTAATCTATTAGCCGTTTTTAGCAGCAAGACCTCTGGCGGCACGAGTCAATTGAACGCGACATACTACGCCATTCTTAGCATTCAATAGTTCCAGCCCGTCAAAATGAAGATCTCCTACTTGTATTGATTTTCCAAGAGCAAGGCTTGTAACATCTACATGTACTTTCTCAGGAATTTTGTCGTAAAGAGCTTTTACTTTCAATTTACGCAAGTCAAGAGATAATTTTCCCCCGGCTCTTACACCTTCTGCCAATCCGTCAAGAATTACAGGTACATCGATAACAATAGGTTTGCTTTCGAATACGTGAAGGAAATCCAGGTGAAGGATAGCATCTGTTACAGGATGAAACTGAATATCTTTAAGGATAGCCTTATAATTTTCTTTACCAACTGTCAGGTCTACCAAGAAAATTTCGGGAGTATAAACCAACTTACGTACATCGCTGTTTGTTACAGTAAAGTGAACAGCTTCAGCATGCTCCCCTCCATATATTACAGCCGGAATTTTGTCTTCTTTGCGAAATGCCTTGGTTGCTTTTTTACCGATAGCTTCTCTTGCTTCGCCTTTCAATTCAAATGTTTTCATTGTTTAATTTTAAAATGTGTTACTCAAATTAAGAATCGCTTCCCATTCCCATCACACGTACGGGCTTATAAAAGCGGTGCAAAGATAGAAGAATTGTTGTTATTTTCCTAATTTTTGACCGCTTTTTCTATTATCATAAAATAAATGAATATCATATATAATACCTAACTTGAAATATACGACATTTATATAAAATAATATTAAGGATTCATTTTATCTGATTTTAAATTTTATTAACTTGCATCACTTTAACAACATAATTTTACTGTTAACACTATGAGGACAATAACACAAGAAGAGTTTAATAAAATATATGAAGAACATCAAAAATGGATTCGTTCTGATAAGACAGAAGGTAAAAGAGCTAATTTTGAAAAGACCTTTTTCAGTAACATAATATTCCCATTAAAAGCAAATCTTCGGGGAGCAAATCTTCAAGAAGCAAATCTTGAGGAAGCAGATCTTCGAGATGCAGATCTTCGGGAAACAAACTTTCAATGGGCAGTTCTCCCGAGAGCAAATCTTCAAGGAGTAGATCTTCGGAGAGCAAATCTTGAGGAAGCAGATCTTCGAGATGCAGATCTTCGGGAAACAAGCTTTCAATGGGCAGTTCTCCCGAGAGCAAATCTTGAGGAAGCAGATCTTCGAGATGCAGATCTTCGGGAAACAAGCTTTCAATGGGCAGTTCTCCCGAGAGCAAATCTTCAAGATGCAAACCTTCAAGGTGCAGATCTTTGGGAAGCAAACCTTCTAGGAGCAAATCTTCAAAGAGCAGATCTTCGAGAAGCAGATCTTCGGGGAGCAAATCTTCAAAGAGCAAACCTTTGGGAAGCAGATCTTCGGGAAGCAAACCTTGAGGGAGCAGATCTTCGGGGTGCAAATCTTCAAAGTGCAAATCTTCAAGGAGCAAAACTTGAGGGAGCAATACTCGAAAAGCAAGATAAAAATGGGCAAGAACAGAAGGTCATCAAAGAGTATCAGGATAAAATAGAACAACTGGAACAAGAAAGAATTAGCCTTATAACAAGTACAGAAAATAAAGATTTGGAGCTAGAGGAGAATCAAAAGCAGCTGGACAATCTGAAAATAGAATTGCAAAAGCAGGAAGAACAGTTGAAAGAGGCAACTGAGAATAGAATTGGCGATATAACCAAAGCTTTCAAAACTTTTGATGATTCAGGAACTGATTTAAAAAAAGAGCGAAAGCTTTTGACCAGGATGTTCAACAGTTATTTTGGTGGAATTGTATTGGCTGTGATATTATTATTTATTGTTTGGTACAGATTTTACAATAAAGTAGACAGCTTTGTACCAACCGAAAGTATCCCTAAAATGGAGATAATCGATATTTGGATCAATCTTTCCCCTTCATTATTTCTTGCCGGATCAATAGTCTTTTTTATATATCAAATGCATAAGTGCCAAAGGCAGATGGTCATTTTGAATAAATTGCTTTATAAACCAAAACAAATAGAGGGAATATTAAAGGCGTACTATTATGTGTCCGGAGATAATAAATCAGTTAATGATAAAATAAATAAAGTCTTGGACAACTATGTAGAACATATTATAAATCAGGATATAGATACGGAAAGGGAAGAATCGTCGATGAAGGAGAGCGATAAGAAAGAGGCCGGTACGAACGAAAAGCTTCTCGATATGCTAACTGAAGTCATAAAAAAAATAAAACTTTAGAACCTGCTTAACTCTTATTCGTCAAAAAGATAACCCTACCTATAAGATACCTTAAAAAGCATGACACAAAAGTGTTATTTTGATATTTTTTGTGTAAAATAAGTTTGTTTATTCGCTAATACTTTCTTCCTTTGTTTAATAATTCAATATACTGTTGTTATCATAGAATAAGTAATGCAAAACACTATTAACATCAAAGACGTCAATGACATAGTCATACGTTTTTCAGGCGACTCGGGAGATGGTATGCAGTTAACCGGCACCATCTTCTCAAATCTTTCGGCAATTTTCGGAAACGAGATTGCAACATTCCCGGATTATCCGGCAGAAATCCGTGCACCGCAAGGCACTTTATCCGGCGTATCAGGGTTTCAAGTACATTTGGGGAATAAAATTTATAATTCCGGAGACCTATGCGACGTGTTAGTTGCAATGAATCCCGCTGCACTTAAAGTTAATGCCAAACATTTAAAATCGGATTCGGTTATTATAATCGACACTGATTCTTTTCAGAAAAGAGATTTGGAGAAAGCTTTATTTAAGACTGAAGATCCTTTTACAGAACTTGGTTTAACATCGCAGCAAATAATATCTGTACCGATAACCGGCCTGACCAAAGATAGCCTGGAGGGAACAGATCT
The DNA here is from genome assembly GCF_054601275.1 of Dysgonomonas reticulitermitis. Classification (NCBI taxonomy): domain Bacteria; kingdom Pseudomonadati; phylum Bacteroidota; class Bacteroidia; order Bacteroidales; family Dysgonomonadaceae; genus Dysgonomonas; species Dysgonomonas reticulitermitis. The sequence continues at coordinate 16,263 of NZ_BAAHWU010000022.1, forward strand.
GGATATGAAATCCCGTACAAGAAGCAAAAATATGTTTGCACTCGGTTTAGTGTGCTGGTTATTTAACCGCCCATTAGATGTAGCAAATCATATGTTGTCTGCAAAATTCGCAAAAAAACCGGCTCTTGTAGAAGCGAATCTAAAAGTGTTGGCAGATGGCTTCAACTATGGACACAATACCGACACCACTATATCATCATACCGTGTAGAAACAGTCAATGTAGAAAAGGGTTATTATCTTGATGTTAACGGAAATACAGCAACTGCCTACGGATTGATAGCAGCAGCCGAAAATGCCGGACGTCAATTATTTTTAGGATCATACCCAATTACTCCTGCGACCGACATATTGCATGAACTTGTAAAATTTAAACAACTAGGCGTAAAAGCTATTCAGGTTGAGGACGAAATCGCCGGCGTTTGTACCGCTATTGGAGCCAGTTTTACCGGATCATTAGCTGCTACTTCGACATCAGGCCCAGGTCTGGCACTCAAGAGTGAAGCCATTGGTCTGGCTGTAATGGCAGAGCTTCCGCTAGTTGTTATAGACGTACAGCGCGGAGGCCCTTCAACAGGACTCCCTACAAAAACCGAACAAACCGACCTTCGTCAGGCTCTTTACGGAAGAAATGGAGAAAGCCCTATCGTTGTGATGGCTGCCGCCACTCCTACCGATTGCTTCGACATGGCGTATTGGGCATCCAAAATAGCTTTAGAACATATAACCCCTGCTATTTTGCTTACTGACGGATATATTGCCAACGGTGCTTCGGCATGGCGTATTCCCGATATTGAAAAGTATCCAACCATTGTGCCTCACGATCAAACCCGAGTAGATGAGAATGAATGGCGAAGCGCATTGCGTGACAATGAAACATATGCCCGCTATTGGGCGGCAGCAGGAACTCCGGGGTACACTCATCGTATTGGAGGACTTGAAAAGGATTATGACTCGGGAGCAATATCGACTGACTCCGCGAATCATCAAAGGATGGTAGACACACGACAAGCTAAGATAGACAAAATAGCTGATTATATACCACAATTGGAACTTGTAGGCGGAGAAGATTCTGATCTGCTGGTTGTAGGATGGGGAGGAACCTACGGGCATCTTCGCGAAGCTGTAGAAAAGATGAATGAAGCCGGACATAAAATAGCTCTTGCCCATTTCCGCTTTATCAGTCCGCTACCGAAGAACACGGCAGCGATACTTGGTAAATTTAAAAATATAGTCGTAGCCGAACAAAACAACGGGCAGTTTGCCGGTTATCTGACAGAAAAAATTCCGGGACTGAAAATTTCCCGTTATAACAAAGTAGAAGGTCAGCCATTCTCTATACATGAGTTGATCGATGCATTCACTAAAAAACTAGAAGAGTAAGTTATTATGGATACAAATTTAAAAATGGCCCCATCTTTTTCGGCCAAAGATTATAAAAGTGATCAATATGTCCGCTGGTGTCCCGGATGTGGAGACCATGCCTTGCTCAACTGCCTGCATAAAGCGATGTCTGAGCTAAGCATCGAACCCCATATGACTGCCGTTATATCCGGCATTGGATGCTCCTCGCGTTTACCATATTATATGAATACATATGGATTCCACACCATACACGGACGTGGAGCTGCAATAGCAACAGGTGTAAAGACTGCCAAACCGGAACTATCGGTATGGCTGGCAACCGGAGACGGAGACTGTCTGGCTATCGGTGGCAACCACTTCATACATGCTGTACGTCGCAATGTAGATATTAATATCCTGTTACTCAACAACAAAATATACGGCTTAACAAAAGGGCAGTTCTCCCCTACTTCCGACAGAGGATTTGTTTCAAAATCGTCTCCATATGGTACGGTAGAAGATCCTTTCCATCCGGTAGAACTGGCATTAGGCGCACGCGGAACATTCTTTGCCCGTTGTATCGATGTTGACTTGGCAAATACGACAGAAATACTTGTCGATGCCGCAAAACATAAAGGTACGTCGGTAGTAGAAATACTACAAAACTGTGTTATCTTCAATGATGACATTCATAGCAACATTGTAGACAAAGCATGGAGAGCCGAACGTACCATTTTGTTGAAACATGGAGAAAAAATGCTATTCGGAACAAATAATGAGAAAGGCCTTGTTATGGACGGATGGAAGCTCAAAGCCGTTACAATAGGTCAGGATGGTTATACAATAGACGATATACTTGTACATGACGCTAAGGCTGGAGACGACGTTCTACACCTTAAACTCGGGCTTATGGCTCCGGAAAACGGACTCCCTGTAGCTTTGGGTGTTATCCGCGATGTAAAAGAACCGACTTACGATGAAGGTGTAGCCAATCAAATAGAAGCAGTTAAGGCAAAAAATCCGGTTCGAAAACTGAAAGATTACTTGATGACCAAAGATGTCTGGGAAGTAAAGTAAAAGAATATCATACAATTACACAGGGGCTTGATTATATTTAAGCCTCTTTTGTTTTTTATTTTTACCATAAAATTATTACCTTTGCATCACCAAAACGTTTGTATAATTCATGAAGCATACAAACGAACGAGCTAACAAATGGAGGGGGTATCCGGGACAAAGGGGTATCCTTTTTTTGTGTGCTGATGCGTCAACTATTACTTATACTAAAACTATAAAAAGAGAAAAATGAATGAGAGGATAAAAGGCGGTTTACTGGTCTTTTTAGGAGCAGTCAGCTTCGGATTATTATCTACTATTGTAAAATTTGCTTACGAGCAAGGTTTTACATTAGGTGAGATAACCGGAACTCAAAGTTTCTCAGGAATGGTTATACTTTGGGCTCTTTATATGATATCTACCAAGATAAAAAAACAAGATAAAGGCATTGATAAGGAGAAAAAGGAACCTGCTGATAAAACTAAATGGTGGAAAGTATGCATTGCCGGAACATTTACCGGACTTGTAGGTATCTTTTATTATCAATGTGTGAAACTTTTGCCTGCATCGATCGCTATCATCTTATTGATGCAATATCTTTGGATAAGCGTACTTATCGAAGCCGTTGTATTCAAAAAAAAGCCTACCCGCAAACAGCTTTTGCTACTAAGCATTGTTTTAGCCGGTACACTTCTGGCCGGAGGGCTCTTTAACAGCACGATAGAGCTTAACCTGAAAGGCGTTGTTTTTGGTCTGCTGGCAGCTGCAAGCTATGCTATATTCCTGATGGCCAGCGGACGTATAGGTAACGATCTGCCTGTACTAAAGAAAAGCGCCCTGATGATCACAGGCTCTTGTATTATGACCTTCATCATTTTCCCGCCATTATTCTTTTTCAATGGAACTTACCTCGGCGGATTGTATTTGTGGGGATTAAGCCTGGCTCTGTTCGGGACAGTTGTTCCTCCATTTTTCTTTTCGATGGGAATACCACGGGTAGGAGTATCTATCGGCGCTATTCTCAGCGCAGCCGAACTTCCGGTAGCAACGCTATCGTCTGCTTTAATCCTTAAAGAAAATGTTGATGCGATTAAATGGATAGGTGTAATTCTGATACTTTTGGCTATTATTGCCACTAATATAAAAACAAAAGATTTGGAAGCGAAAACCACAAATTAAAGTATTGTTTTACCAACCATGATAATTACGGGTATAATAATAGTCTATTGTGCCTTGTTTTATCTGCACTACAATGTTTTCTATTTCGGCATCTCTGCCATCAGGTTCATATTCTACCTTGAGGCTATTACCGAACAATCCGGCAAAGGCATTATATACTCCGGCTTTAAAGCTGCCTAACAATGCTTTGACAATGTTATATGAAGATGTGTTACATTCACGGTCTACAAGTTTTATTAAAATCTTACCCTGAGCTTTAGTCATCTTTTTCAACTTAGGCTTATACTCCGATGTCATAAACTTCTGAACATCTTCCAGATACTTTTGCCGCTCTTTATCTGTGGGCAAAGTCTGCATATATTCATAGGTCTCAATGACCGCTTCTGCTATTTTACGGGCATACGGATAAGTTATCCTGACATCACGCACGAGTTTTGAATAAGCCTGCCGCTGTTTCTCATCCTTGAACTTCATCGGAGCAAAAACATAAACAGGATTTAAATTGAACATAGCAATAGTATCGCCCGTTTCGGATATGACAGCCATATCCCAGTACGTCTTGCGTTCTGTTTGGCAATTCACCGTAACAGCGATAAAAGACAATAAAAATACGATGATTATCTTCTTCATTCTTTGTTCCAATACCTGCGTCAAATATACGAGAAAATCAGAAATCTGAATATTAGAGCCTGTTTAAATTTCAAAATTTAAAGATTGTTTACTGTTATTGTCGCTTTGCGCCATCGGCACATTAGCATATTTGCACATCTGCTAATTTAAATGAAGCCTTGCAGCTTAGAAAAGAAACGCACCCCTTTAAGATAATACGCGGACAGGATGCTCTTAGGGTATATCGTTTCGGGTGTGCCGATCACTGTTTTGCCCAGGTTCTCTTGTCTTGCCTGACGGTATGCGGATCTATTATTATAGAAATCCTTATGCGCTCTGATCACTTCCCCGGCATTCGCATACTTGCCTGTAACCGCAAATTGAAATGCTGCTATATAATCGAGTATCAACCGGATAGACATCGTCCGCCTGAGATGTTCCTGAGGCAGATTCTTATAAAGCATCAACAGGTTATTTCTAAAGTTGAGATACGTCTTGCGTGGGCTCTCCTTTTTCAACGTTGCTGCTCCAACATGATAGACAGTGGATACAGGAAGGCAAACAATACGCTTACCTCTACAATTGAGTCTCCAGCAAAGGTCGATTTCTTCCATGTGTGCAAAAAAAGACGCATCGAAACCTCCTGCCTCGAAAAATTCCTTCGCGCGAATGACCAGACATGCTCCTGTAGCCCAAAGTATATCCATAGGCTCATTATACTGGCCAGAATCTTTTTCCACACTCGAAAATATACGTCCGCGACAAAACGGATATCCATATTTATCGATGAAACCGCCCGAAGCTCCGGCATATTCAAAATATGCTTTATTTCGCTGAGCTCTTATTTTGGGTTGAATGGCTACGACATCCTGATTTTTATCCAGATAGTCGATCATAGGCAATAGCCAATCCTCTGTCACCTCAACATCGGAATTTAATAAAACAAAATACTCAGCTTCCACTTTCTTTAAAGCTCGGTTGTATCCATCAGCAAAACCGTAGTTCTCCGATAATACAACACGTGTAATCTGAGGATATACAGCAGTAAGAAAGGCAATGGAATCGTCTGTCGATCCATTATCAGCTACCACAATCTCAACATCGGGCAATGAAGAATACTGCATCACCGAGGGTAAAAACTCTTCGAGTAATTTTCTTCCGTTCCAATTAAGAATTACGACAGCTGTCTTTTTCATTTATGATGATGTTGCATTTCTTCTACTTCCCGGCGCGATCTTTTCCAACGTTTATGAGTCCACAGCCAGTAAGCCGGCTCTCTCAATATCGTTTTTTCCATTGCCCGGATATAGGTTTCGGTTATTTTGAATTCGGGTTCTTCAGCGGGATTATCACTTATCAGTTTTATTGTCGCTTTATAATATCCCCTACTCTCTTTTTGCATATCGAGATAAACTACCGCAAATCCCGTTTGCCTTGCTATACGCTCTACACCTGTAAATACGGCTGAATCCTGATTCAAAAAAGTAGTCCAATAATGAATATTGTTAATCGACGGCAACTGATCGGCCATAAAGCCAATCATTGTTTGTTTCTTATCTCTGCGTAGTTTGACTATCGCACGTAAAGTTTCATATCGTGGTATTCCCAAAGATCCGAAACGACTTCTTATCTTCAAAAACAGATCATCAAAGGCCTTATTTTTCAACGGCTTGTATATCTGGGCAAGAATTATATTTTCTTCATCTTCAAAATTGAGATTAATAGAAGTTACCCATTCCCAATTACAATAATGACCAAGAAACATCAACACTGAATTACCTTCTTTCATCAAATCTCTTGCTAATTCTATATTCTCGAACTTCATACGCTTACTCATTTCCTCATCGGATATGTGTAACAGCTTGATAGTTTCTACAAAATAATCGCAAAAATGATGGTAAAATTCCCGCTCAATTGAACGGAGTTCTTTCTTCGATTTTTCGGGGAAACTACCGGAAAGGTTTTCCCGAACAACTTTAAGACGATAACCGGCAACTATATACACCCAAAAATAAAGAATGTCTGACAAGACATACAACGCCCTGAATGGCAATAATGCATGGAGATATGTCCAACTATATATTATGTAATATAGTATTTTGTTCATTTTATTCCTTATCCTTCAACCAGAGCAGTTTTCACACTGTTAAACTCTCCTAAAGTAATCATTTTTATTTCATTTGCCTTGCTCGCCGAGTACGGAGTTTCCACTTTTATATAATTTTCAGTAAAACCATACATCACATCATCATGCTGAGTATGCTCAAATAATACTTTACGGTTGGTACCTTTTTGCGATTGGTAAAAACCAGACAGTTTTCTATCCGACAAATCCAATAAAACTTTACAACGAGCATGTTTTGTTTTTGGGTCCACCTCATGATCTATTTTCAGCGCCTGAGTATTAGGGCGTTCCGAATACGTAAACACATGCAATTGCGAGAAATCCAAACTTTCTAAAAACAATCTGGCTTCTTCGAAGTATTCATCTGTTTCGCCACGCGTACCAACAATCACATCGACACCTATAAAAGCATCCGGTATTATAGACTTTATTTTTTCTACTTTATGACGGAAAAGAGCCGTATCGTACCGACGGCGCATCAATTTCAGAACCGCATCCGACCCCGATTGTAATGGAATATGAAAATGCGGAGCAAAGCGTTTCGATGTAGCGACGAATTCGATTATCTCATCTGTCAACAAATTTGGTTCAATGGAAGAAATCCGGTAACGTTCTATTCCTTCTACCTCGTCTAAGGCTTTTATCAGATCGAAGAAAGTTTCGCCTGTAGTCCTCCCAAAATCTCCGATATTTACTCCTGTAAGCACAATCTCCTTGCCTCCTTTAGCCACCACCTCTTTTGCCTGATCGACCATACTTTCTATTGTACCGTTGCGACTACGTCCACGAGCAAAAGGTATGGTACAAAAAGAGCAAAAATAATCGCACCCGTCTTGCACCTTCAGGAAATAACGGGTACGGTCGTCCTGAGAACATGACGGAACAAACGATTTTATGTGATTCGTTTTTGATGTATGAATTACACCTTTATCCTTTTTCTTCAATTCATCCAGATAGGCGACAACATCGAGCTTTTGTTCCGATCCTAAAACGATATCTACCCCATCAATAGCGGCTATATCTTCCGGCTTTAGCTGAGCATAACAACCTGTGACAATCACATAAGCTCCCGGGTTTTCTTTTATAAGTTTACGAACTGCTTGTCTGCATTTTTTGTCTGCAAACTCTGTAACAGAGCATGTATTTATAACACAAATATCAGCGACTTCACTTTCGCGGGCCCTACGAACTCCAACCTGCGACAATTGGCGACCTATTGCCGAAGTTTCAGCAAAATTCAGCTTGCAGCCAAGAGTTAAGTAAGCAGCTTTTTTATTTTCAAATATAGAATTATCTATCATTGTACGAGAGACACCTAATTAAGTAATATTAAATACAATAGACACCACATCTTATTATCCTCCTCTAGGAAGCGATGCGTAAAAGAGTACAAAATTACGCATTTTAGTACAATTTTAGACATAAAATAGTTGCAGATTATGCCCTTTATATTATTTTTGCACAAAAAGATGAAAAATGAGCAATAATTTAATTAATATATACTATTGAGCATATTGCTAATCTGTGCCCTGAAATAAAAACGAACTAAATATTTATCTATGATCAAAGAAAATCTCATTTCCCTGTATGAAAACAGTTTCAAAAACAACTGGGAACTGAAAGGTCTATCGGATTATTCCGAAAAGAAAACTTTATATTACAAAGACCTGGCCAGAGAAATAGCCCGCGTACATATTTTGTTGGAAGAAGCCCAGATAAAAAAAGGAGACAAAGTAGCTTTGATAGGAAAGAACAACATACCCTGGTGTACAGTTTATCTGGCAACACTTACATATGGGGCGGTAATAGTACCGATCTTACAAGATTTTCATGCCGACAGTGTACAACACATCATCAATCATTCCGAATCGAAATTACTGTTTACCAGCGCTCAAATATGGGATTCTTTGGATGAAGATTCAATCCCCTCTGTCAGAGGTTCTTTCTCGGTAAACGATCTTCAGTACAAATGTTTGTATGAGCAAAAAGGAGAAAGACTATCACAAATTGCCGAAAGTATCGATGAAAAAATGAATGAGAAATATCCTAATGGATATATGCCGAACGATATCGAATATGCCGAAGTTGATAATTCCGAAGTAGTTCTTATAAATTACACATCAGGAACAACCGGATTTAGTAAAGGTGTGATGCTTACAGCGAACAATCTGGCTGGAAATATTACACACGCCCATTATTTGAAATTATTATTCAGAGGACAAGATATAGTCTCATTTCTACCACTGGCGCATGCTTACGGCTGTGCGTTTGAATTCCTATATTCACTAACTGAAGGTGCACATACAACATTGCTGGGAAAAGCTCCGTCACCTAAAATTCTGGCTGAAGCTTTTGCCGAAATCAAACCGCATCTTATAATATCAGTACCTCTGGTTATTGAGAAAATTTATAAAAAAGCCATCTTACCCAAAATAGAAAAACCTGCGATAAAAATGGCCCTAAAAATTCCAATTGTAAGAGATCAAATTTATGCAAAAATAAGAAAAGGTATGATGGAAGCTCTTGGCGGGAATTTCCATGAGGTCATCATTGGAGGTGCAGCTTTAAATGGGGAGGTTGAGGCTTTTTTACATAAAATAAAATTCCCGTTCACAGTCGGTTATGGGATGACCGAATGCGCCCCGCTTATCTCATACGACCATAATTACGACTTTATTCCTACATCTTGCGGAAAAATCCTTGACAATATCATGGCAGTGCGCATCGACTCAAGTGATCCATATTCTATTGTCGGGGAAATACAGGTCAGAGGAGAAAACGTCATGAAGGGATATTATAAGAACGAAGAGGCTACAAAAGCCGCTTTCACAGAAGACGGCTGGCTAAGAACCGGAGACTTGGGTACCATAGACAAAAATAATAGAATCTTTATCAGAGGGCGCAGTAAAACAATGTTACTGGGACCAAGCGGACAAAACATTTTCCCCGAAGAAATAGAGGCTCGCCTTAATAATATGCCTTTTATTCTCGAAAGTCTGGTTGTAGAACGTAACGGTAAACTTGTAGCGTTAGCTCACCCTGATTATGAGACAATGGATGCCGCGCATATCGATCAGGAAATGTTACCAGCCATCATGGAACAAAACCGGCAAAACCTCAATAAACAGTTGGCTAGCTATGAAAATATCACGACTATCCAGATTTATCCCAGCGAATTTGAAAAAACTCCTAAGAAGAGCATAAAGAGATATCTATATGATAAATAAGCATTTATAGCCAACACAACAGTTTTTTTTCGTGTAACTTAGAAAAAAAATAAAAAAAACACTAAAAAAAACATAATTATGCTATACAACATCTGAATAAATATATATATCTTTGCATCGTGTTATCAGAAATAACTCAAATACATTTACCGTTTAAGTTTTAATAGAAAAGAAAATGAAAAAATTAGTTTTATTCGCTGTTGTTGCTATTGCAATTTCTCTTGCATCATGTGGAGATAACAAAGCTAAAGAAGCTGCTGCTAAAGCTGAAGCTGACTCAATTGCTGCTGTAGAAGCTCAAGTTGCTGCTGAAGCTGCTACTAAAGCTCAGGCTGACTCTATCGCTCAAGTTCAAGCTATTGCTGATTCTCTTGCTGCTGCTACTGTAAAGAAATAATAAGCAACTAGCCAAAAGGTTACAAACCTGTATGAGTATACTCATATGGGTTTTTCTTATTTTTACGATAAGACGTTAGCAATTTTTACAATACAAAGAAGATAAATTACTATCTTCGCATGTTTTATTTTACACTAACATCTGACTTCTTAATGGAACCTGAAAAAGAATACTGGGATATAGAGATTGAACCGCGTGGAAGTAATTTCTCCCTCAATTTGAAAGAAGTGTGGCGCTATCGGGATCTACTCCAAATGTATGTCCGCCGCGATATTGTAACAATATATAAACAAACAGTACTCGGGCCTCTATGGTTTATTATACAACCCATATTTACCACTATAATGTTTATGTTTGTATTTGGCAATATAGCACAGATACCAACCGACGGTCTGCCACAACCGTTATTTTATCTATCCGGTATATTATGTTGGAATTACTTCTCAGACTGTCTGGGCAAAACATCCGGTACATTTCTCGGCAACGCGGGAGTATTCAGTAAAGTATATTTCCCTCGTTTGGTTGTGCCCATATCCGGTGTCATATCTAATCTTGTCAGGTTTGCAATACAATTGGTATTGTTTCTTGCGGTATATGTTTATTTTAACTTTACAGGAAGCAATATAACGCCTAATATATACGTCCTTCTCTTTCCATTACTTGTAATCATAATGGCAGGGCTGGGATTAGGCTTCGGAATTATTATATCCTCCGTAACAACCAAATACAGAGATATGGCTATCCTTTTTGGATTCGTCATCTCTTTGTGGATGTATGCCACTCCCGTAATTTATCCGCTATCGGTAATGGCAGAGAAATACGAGAAATATATGTGGATCATTCAACTTAATCCTCTGACCTCGATAGTGGAAACTCTACGATATGGTTTTATGGGAGCGGGAACATTCAGCTGGTTCTGGCTGGGATATAGCTTTGTTGTAATGATTATTGTGATTATCACAGGATCATGGGTCTTTAATAAAGTAGAACGTAGTTTTATCGATGTAGTATAATTTGTGTAAACTGTGGAATGTAAGAAACTGCCAATAAGTGCAATAGTCACAGGATATAACGAAGGTTATATTCTGGAAGATTGTTTGAAATCTATCTCCTTTTGCGAACAAATTAAATATGTTGATCAAGGTTCGGAAGACAATTCAATTGAGATAGCTGAAAGATATTGTACAGAAGTAATCAAACATGACCGGGTACATATTGGAGAAGCTATCGTAGCGGAATATTATAAATCCGAAAAGTATGACTGGATACTAACTATTGATCCGGATGAACGACTTAGCGAGGAAATTTGTTTAGATATAGAAAAGCTTTTTGAAAAAGGAGTTTCTGACAATATCGGAGCCATATTAGTCCCATGCGTATATTATTATAAAAAACATAAATTGATAGGTACCCGGTGGGGAGGAATGCACTCCAGATGGCTGATATTTCATAAAGACAGATGTAAAATGAGTGGTATTGTACATGCAGGAAGAACGGTTACAGAACCGTATGAACCCTATTTCATACCTTACACCGGTAAAAATATAGACCATCATTACTGGATGCTTAGCTTCAAGCAATTGAAAGAGAAACATTCGAGATACCTAAAGCTAGAGGGAGAGTCGCGAAATTTTATGGGCTTTGTAGCAACGAAGAAAAAAATATTGAAAAGACCATTGAAAGCATTCCATTCCTGCTTCATAAAAGATAAAGGATATAAAGATGGATTTTATGGATTTATCCTATCCTGTTTCTGGGCATGGTATGACACAGCGGCTGAGATAAAATTGTATAAATTTCAAAAACAACATAGATAATAATTCTGAAATGTCGGATATAGCAATAAAATTTGAGAATATTTCGAAACAATATCGGCTAGGGTTAATTGGCACAGGTACGATATTGCACGATATAAACAGGTGGTGGTATACCGCAAGAGGAAAAGAAGACCCTTATCTAAAGATAGGTGATGTAAACGATAGAGCGTCTAAAGCCGACAGTAAATATGTTTGGGCATTGAAAGATATTACTTTCGATGTAAAACAGGGAGAAGTGGTCGGCATCATTGGTAAAAATGGCGCAGGAAAATCTACATTACTCAAAATATTATCGCGGGTGACGTCTCCTACAACAGGCAGCATTAAGGCCAAGGGACGCATCGCATCTTTATTGGAAGTTGGCACAGGTTTTCATCCCGAACTCACCGGTCGCGAAAACATTTTCATGAACGGTTCCATCATGGGAATGACCAAAGCCGAAATAAAGAGCAAAATGGATGAAATAGTCGATTTTGCAGGTATTGAAAGATATATCGATACTCCTGTGAAACGTTACTCTTCGGGGATGACTGTTCGTCTCGGTTTTGCAATAGCCGCCCATCTGGAACCCGAAATTCTGGTTGTGGACGAAGTACTTGCTGTAGGCGATGCCGAATTTCAAAAAAAGGCAATAGGAAAAATGCAGGATGTATCGAGAGGGGAAGGAAGGACTGTGTTGTTTGTGAGTCATAACATGGGGGCAATAAAGAATCTTTGCACAAAAGGAGTACTATTAGAAGACGGAAAAGTATCATTAATCGATGATACTCAAACAATTATTGACAGATATTCTCAGACAAACAGACAAATGCAAGAGTTATCCGAAGAATTTTTAGTTTCGTCTTGTAAAAGGTTAAAACTAAAAACGCCATACTTTATAGATCAATCTAATAATCTTCAAAGTTTTTTCACTCAAGGAGAAAAATTAAATATCGCCTTCGATTTTGATTTTATAGAACCAATGAAAAAGCTCGTTGTTGGAGTTGCATTAAATGACTTACAAGACAATAGGATATTAACATCTCATTCTTTAGATAATGAAGACTTCACCCTAGAGTCTGATCTAGAAGGTAAAGTCAGAATCATTTGCACCTTGGAAACAGAATATTTATCAGCAGGAAATTATCAAATGTTTTTTGGGGTGAGAGATGAAAGCAATAACAATATAATTAAAAGCAAGAACCCGATACCTGTCACCATCGAACAAACAAAAAAATATGATGGAGATGGCGGAATTTTGGTAAATGCTGGAAAATGGAATATAATTTAATATGGATTACTCTTTTCATAATCAGAGAAAATCTGACAGGATTTTAAGCAAACTTCATTTAGGCTTTCTTATCGGCTTAAAAAATAATTATAAGACGAATAAGAATATTAAGCGAAATAGAAGAAAAAAAAATCGCATGCTAGAAATAGGTCCAGGCCTGAATAGGTTACCCAATTTTGAAACTTTAAATATTTTTGACGGCAAGGATGTAGACTATATACATAACTTAGCAGAGAAATTACCTTTTGATAATAATTCTTTTGATATAATATATGCGAGTCATGTTTTAGAGCATGTTCCCTGGTATATGCAGAAAGATATATTTAAAGAACTATTTCGTATTCTAAAACCGAATGGAGTTCTTGAAATCTGGGTTCCAGATGGCTGGAAAATAATAAAAACAGTATATGAATATGAAACAAGTAATATAAATAATATACACCTTGACGGATGGTATAGATTCAATGAGGAAAAAGACGTTATTACTTGGGCTAATGGCAGAATATTCACTTATGGTGATGGATTTGGAAACCTTTATCACCCAAACTGGCATAAAACATTATTTACTCCTAAGCATTTAGAATATCTATTAAAGAGTGCTGGTTTTCGTGATATTAAACCAATGTCCTCTGAAGAAGTGAGAGGATATGACCACGGTTGGATAAATATGGGAATAAAAGGATCAAAATGAATTATAGAAGTATAGCTCAATTAAATAGTATTATCATAAAAAATCTTGACAAGATACCTTATGATATTGATTTGGTAGTTGGGATACCTCGTAGCGGCATAATTCCAGCTGACCTAATTGCATTATACAGGAATATTCCCTATGTAAGTTTAAATGAATTAGAGAAAGGTATAATATTTTCAGGAGGAGAGAGACTAAAAGACTTTGATATCAAGAATATAAAAAAGGTATTGATTGTCGATGATTCGCTATACTCTGGCAATGCCTTGGCTAAATGCAAAAAAAGAATTGAAAATATTCCATACAACTTCAGCTATACATTTGCCGCAATCTTTGTTGTGCCTGAAAGCACTCATTTGATAGATATTTACTTTGAAATCTTAGCACCTCCAAGAGTATTTCAATGGAACATTATGCATCATCCATACCTATCTTATTCCTGTGTAGATATAGATGGAGTTTTATGTATTGATCCAACGGAAAATGAAAATGATGACGGTTCTTTGTACGAAGATTTTATACTAAATGCCAAACCTCTTTTTATTCCAACAGTCAAAATTAATACAATCGTTTCTTCTCGACTGGAAAAATATAGAAAGCAAACCGAAAAATGGCTTTCCAAATACAATATTACATATGACAATCTGATTTTGCTAAATTTACCCAATAAAGAGGCCCGTATAGAATGGAATAAATATGGAGAGTACAAAGCCGACATATATATTAAAAGCGGGTGCGAACTATTCATCGAAAGCTCTTTAAATCAAGCTCATAAAATAGCAAAAATTTCAAACAAGCCCGTTTTTTGTATTGAAAATTTCGAAATGTTACATTTTATAAAACAAGATCATCCTAAACGAAGAATAAAAGAGATTTTAAAAAAAATTATCTACAAACTAAACCTCCGATGAAAATCCTGCATATTAATACATATGATACCGGTGGTGCGGCAAATGCATGTTTACGCATCCATAAAGGCCTCCTCGACAAAGGAGTAGATTCAAAAGTATTAGTACTATATAAGTCCAAAGATTTTCCTGAAGTATACGAATTTAACTATTGGGAAAATACGAAGAATAGACTACAACGATTTCTAAAAAGGTGGAAATATAATCGTTATAAAGAAAAAATGGATCAATTGAATAATTTTAAGGAAAAATATCCCGTCGAAATTTTCTCTTGTCCTAAGACAATATTCGATATAACAGAACATCCATTATATAAAAAAGCCGACATAATACAGCTTAATTGGGTTGCCGGATTTCTTGATGAACCTGGTTTTTTTCAAAAAAACACAAAGCCTGTTATATGGAGAATGCCTGATCTATATGTATGCGGAGGAGGCTATCATTACGAAAAAGGATTTCCTTTTGATATTTACAATGTACTATTACAGAAAAATAATAGTCTGCGCAGAAAATCTTTAAAAGGTAAAAAAATTAACTATGTAGCTATTTCGAATTGGGAAGAACAAAAAGCACGGAAAAGCGAATTTTTAAAAGATCAACCTATAACCGTTATTCATAACGGAATAGATACTAATCTATTCAAACAACATGACAAAAATTCTGCTCGTAAAGAATTGAATATCCCTCAAGATGCAAAAATTATCTTAATAGGAGCCCAGTCGTTATCAAATCCAAGAAAAGGGACATCCTTATTATTGGAAGCAATGAATGGAATCTCGGATAAGAATGTTCTATTTTACGGCTTCGGTTCAAATGAAAATATAGATGCGAGAATAAACTCTTTAGGTTTTATCAAAGACGAGACTCTTTTGGCAAAAATTTATTCTACCGCCGACTTATTTGTCATGTCTTCTATCGAGGAAGCTTTCGGACAAGTATTTATTGAGTCTTTAGCCTGTGGAACTCCTGTCGCCTCGTTTCCTAATGGTGGAGGGATGGATATAATCAAAAATGGATTTAATGGTTTTTTGGCAGAAGATTTTACAAGTGACAGCCTTGCAAAAGCGATAAATAAAGCTTTGGATACGACCTTTGATAAAGATGCAATCAGAAAAGATATTATAGAAAGATTTAATATAGAAGATAAAGTAAACCAATACATTGATTTATATAAAAGTATTCTTTCCAAATGAAAGTTTCCGTCATAACAATAAATTACAATAATGCTGCCGGTTTGGAAAAGACCATTAAAAGTGTTTTGTCCCAAAGTTATCAGGATTTTGAATATATTGTTATAGATGGAGGTTCTGCCGATAGGAGCAGAGAAATATTAGAATCTTATTCAGAAGAAATAGACTATTGGATCAGTGAACCTGATAATGGTATCTATAATGCTATGAATAAAGGTATCCGGCAGGCCACGGGACAATATCTTCATTTTCTAAATTCCGGGGATACTTATGCCTCGGATAACGTGCTTGAAAATGTATTTCGCAATAAAGAATATAAAGACCCGATACTGAGAGGCATACAGATATGCGATTGCGGAACTCATCAGTTTAGGTGGTATAATCACGGACTGGAAGATATAACATTATATCATTTATATGTTGATACCTTGCAGCATCAGGCAACATTTATAAATGCTACACTGTTTAAAAAATATGGGCTGTATGATGAAAAATACAGAATCGGATCGGACTGGAAATTCTTTATTCAGGCTATATTGGGCGGAGAGTCTTCTTTTTATCTGAATATAGATATAGTAATATTCGATATGACCGGAATAAGTAATAATCCGAAATATAAAAAGCTTATGTATGAAGAAAGAGCTCTGATTATGGATGAGCTTATTCCTAAAACTATCCAACGAAACTATGACCGATTGATTTCTTTAGATAAACAGATGAGAGAAGATGCCCCTTATTATTATGTTATTAATTTCGTAAAAAGAAACCGTTTTCCTTATTTTTGTATAAGGGTATTAAATAAGATTTACAAAATATTAGGACTCAACAGATGACAAAGATACTGATTATAACACAGGAGATACCCTACCCTCAATCGACAGGAGGCCGTCAAGGCGTATTTCATTTCATCGATAAGTTGAGATACGAATATGAAATTTCCATACTCTTCCCTCTGTTTATGGAATCTGAGAAAGAATCTCTAGCCAAGCTAAAAAAAATATGGGATAATGTTTCATTCCATGTTTTTGAAGGAACCATTAACACTGAAACTAAAAAAGGCAGATTAGCTACTTTGTACGATAAAATGTATTCATTCCCTTTTGTGGTTAAAAGCAAACTAAGCGGAAAAAACAAGGAAATAAACCCGAATATCGATCCTGTCAGAGACCGGAGTACATTGCGAACATCTTTTGCTATTATAAACTGGAGTGGATATATCGAATTCATTTCAGAAGTAGTAAAAAATAATTTTGATATTATTCAGGTCGAATTCTATGACTTTATATCACTGGTGCATTTATTGCCGGATAATGTGGAGAAAATATTTGTACACCATGAAATCAGATATGTAAGGAATGCTATAGAAATGTCTTTCTTCAAACATGTATATCCTTACGACGAGTACATATTCCGCATAAGTAAACAATATGAGTTAGACTCGCTGAAGTTATATGATAAAATTATTACAGTAACCGAAGCGGATAAAGAAAAACTACAAAGAGAATTACCCGAAATGGCTATATTTGCTTCGCCATTAATGGTAAATCTGCCGGATAATGTACCCGATTACGAATATAAATTCAATAATAAGCTGACATTTGTTGCTAGCCCGTCACATTTTCCGAATCTGGACGGAATGCATTGGTTCGTTGCTGAAATATGGCCTCTGTTGTCAAAAAAATATTCCTCACTTGAGCTGCATTTAGTAGGAAAGGGATGGAGTCCTGAAATGTTCCAAGGACTGAATATTACAAATACATTTTTTGATGGATATGTGGAAGATTTGGGAGATGTCCTGCCAAACAGTATATCTATCGTTCCTATACGTATAGGCAGCGGAATGAGGATGAAAATACTCGAAGCTGCCCATTATAAAATTCCTTTTGTAACCACTACTGTAGGTGTTGAGGGCTTAGATTTTCTGGATGGTAAAGATTGTTATATCGAAGATAAAGCCGAAGATTTTGCAAAAGCAGTAGAGAAATTAATAGATAGCAAAGATACTCAAAAGCAATTCGTAAAAGAGTCATCCGAAACTCTCCATAAGATATACAACAATGAATCTCTTATCAGCAAAAGGAGGTTCATCTATGAAGCAAAAAACGGATAAACAATGGTTTCTGTAATTCTCCCGACATATAACCACGCCCCTTACCTGAAACAACGGATAGATTCTATCCTCAATCAGACTTATCAGGATTACGAATTGATCATTCTCGATGATTGCTCTCCGGATAATAGTCGCGAGATAATAGAATCTTACAGAAACAACCCTCATATAAGTCATATAATTTACAATGAGACTAATTCCGGCTCTACATTTAAACAATGGAAAAAAGGGGTTCGATTAGCTAAAGGTGAATATATTTGGATAGCCGAAAGTGACGACTATGCGGATATTACATTTCTGGAAAAAGCGATGGCATCTATCCAAGAATACAATTCGGCCTATTGCTTCGTAAAAACAACAATCGTAGATAAAAATAATAACACGGTAAAACAACAACCGGATATATTAGCCGGAAATTCTATGCCCCTGGATGAGTTTACCAAAGAATATCTGCTCTTTAGCAACCCCGTATCCAATGCCAGTATGGTTGTCTTTCGCAAAAATGCATTGGACAAAACGATCTGGGATCATATTACCGAATTCCGGTACTGTGGCGACTGGTTATTATGGGGTTCATTTAAAGGAAACGCTAATACAACGGTCTCAGAAGTAAAAGAATATTTGAACTTCTTTCGCACACATTCTGTGAATGTGTCCAACAAATCGGAAATAAACGGGCTAGGTATCATAGAAGGATATAAAGCCTCAAAAATTATAACCAACAGGCTTAAGATAAAGCGGGATAGAGAATATAGCTTAAAATGGTATTACAAATGGCAGGAACACAAGCTAAAATTTTCTTATTCATCCTCCCTAAATAGAAAAATATTAAGTATGTTTATAAAAAATCAGCCTCGGGTAGCTATCCTTGAATTAAAAAGGCTGGTATCAAGATTAGTAAAACGATGAAGCTTTCCATTATCACAATAAACTACAATAACCTTTCGGGGCTGAAAAGAACCGTCGAAAGCATTATTCCTCATCATCGCGGAGACATGGAATATCTTGTCATTGATGGTGGATCTACCGATGGAAGCGCCGATATTATAAAGAAAAACGGAGATAAGATCAACTATTGGGTAAGTGAACCCGATTCGGGGATTTATAATGCTATGAATAAAGGTATCAGGCAAGCAAAAGGTGAATATATACTCTTTATCAACAGCGGAGATACGATTCGCCCGAATGCAAATATAAAATTTATAACCAGCCAACTTACAGGGGAAGATATTATCTTTTTCGATTTGGAAATAGCCGATCCCATTGCAGGAAATAATTATATAAAAAAATATCCCGATCAACCCGATTTCAAATATTTCGTTGAAGATACACTGCCGCATCCCGGATCATTTATCAGAAAAGAGTTATTGGAATCGTATGGATTCTATTCGGAAAACTTTAAAATAGTAGCAGATTGGGCTTTCTTTATGGATGCTATATGTATCGGGAAAAGTACATATAAACATATCGATAGTCATTTCTCGACCTTTTACCTTGATGGAATCAGTTCCGACGACAAAAATCGACAATTGCTTTTTGATGAAAGGAATACTCATATACAAAAAACATATCCAATATTTTATAGTTTTTATAAAGAATGGTCCGACACAAAAACTGAACTGTATAAATTAAAAGCATCTGTCAGTATTAGATATTTGAAAAAACTCGGCTTTTTAAAATGGCTTAAATTATAAAAGTATGAACCCGATCATATCCGTTATCATGCCTTGCTATAATCAGGCTCAGTACATGCCTGAAGCCCTGCAATCTCTTCTCGATCAGGACTATCCCCATTGGGAATGTATCATGGTAAACGATGGCTCATCTGACAATACAGATGAGGTTGCCCAACAATGGGTAAAAAAAGATAACCGGTTCAGGTATTTCAAAAAAGAGAATTCAGGCGTATGCGACACTCGCAATTACGCTGCTAAACAGGCTATTGGTGAATATATAGTTCCGCTGGATGGTGACGACAGACTTGGCTCCCACTATTTCAGCGAAGCTATTGCCACATTTACCAAAGATCCTGAAGTGAAGCTGATATATAGCGATACTATCCTTTTCGGCGATAAAAACGAGAAGATTATAAACCCTCCGTTTATATTTGAAAAAATGCTGACAGGCAACCTGATACATAACTCAGCTATTTTCAGAAAGTCCGATTTCATCGAATCGGGCGGATACAACCCGAACATGGTATATGGTATCGAAGATTGGGAATTCTATTTATCGCTGTTAAAACCCGGTTATAAGGTAGTCAAGCTAAATAGTTTTCATTATTACTACCGGATAAAAGCAGAATCACGTTCGGTAGGCGTCAACACCCACAAAGAAAGAAACGATGCAATGCTTCTGCAAATGTTCAAAAATCATGTACCTTTGTTTCTTGAATACCTTAATCCCGTCAGAGACAGGATAGATGCCGAAACATATAAAAAAGAGCTATACTGGCATTACCATACTATAGATTACCGGATAGGACGGATGATTTGCGCGCCATTCCGGGTTATAAAAAATGTTCTTAGGAAAATCTTCTCAAAATAAAAGGCCAATTACGATACAAACTCTTATGAAAGTAAATGTCATATTAATAACATATAACCATTCCCAATATATACGTCAGACGCTGGAAAGCATCCTGATGCAGCAAACTCCGCATGAGGTAGAGATAATTGTCGCCGATGATTGTTCACAGGATAATACAGTCGATATAATCAAAGAGTATCAGGATAAAACAGGCTTTACTTTCACATTTCTGCAAGGGACACACAATCTGGGTTATATACGGAACTATCAACGTGCTTTTGCTGCTTGCTCCGGTGATTATGTAGCTATAATGGAGGGGGACGATTACTGGAACAAAACAAACCATTTACAAAACCATATTGATCATTTGAAGAAATACCCGGAATCATCGATGAGTTTCAATAGACATGTAAGACTATTTGTAGAACAAAACCGGGAAGAAATATTTGAATGGACTGCAAAAGAAGATTATGAGCTTATAACAACTGAAGATTTAACTTTAGGGAACCGCATAGGAAATCTTTCCTGTTGTATGTTCAGAGTCAATCTGATACGTAATATAGACCCGAAACTTTTCGACATGGAAATAGCTGACTGGATGTTGGGTATGTATATGGGGCAATTCGGCCCACTACTTTACCTGAAAGAAGTAACATCTGTATACCGCATACACGACAAGGGGCAATGGTCGCAGATGGACTCTAAAGCTACAGATATAAAAGTGATCCATCTGATCGGTGAATACGATAAATATTTAAATTATAAATATACAAAATCATTCAAAAAACACAGACGCAGGTTGGAAATTCCTCTTTATGGCGATAATTCGCTTAGAGGTAAAATAAAAAGTATTACGCCTGAATCTATAAAGAAAATATACAGGAAACTATGGATAAAAAAATAATAACTGTAACACAGCCGGCACTCCCCCCTCTGGATGAATTTATTCCCTATTTGCAAAAGATCTGGGATAATAAATGGCTGACAAACAACGGCCCTTTTCATGTGCAGTTTGAAAAAGAATTGGCTGAATATTTGGGCGTTAAGCATATATCTGTTTTTTCGAACGGAACACTGGCGCTTATCACTGCATTGCAAGCTTTGAGAATTACAGGGGAAGTCATTACCACACCTTTCAGTTTTGTGGCTACAACTCACTCGTTGTGGTGGAATAATATCAAACCTGTATTTGTAGATATAGAAGATCAATATTATAATATTGATCCAAAGAAAATAGAGGCCGCCATTACTCCGCAAACAACGGCCATTATGCCTGTGCACGTATACGGGAATCCATGCGATGTAGAGGAAATACAACGTATCGCCGATATATATGGCTTACGTGTTATTTACGATGCCGCGCATGCCTTTGCCGTAAAGAAAGACGGACAATCCGTGATGAATTGGGGCGATCTGTCGATTCTCAGTTTCCACGCGACGAAAGTTTATAATACGATTGAAGGAGGCGCTATTGTCTGTCAGGATGAAAAGACGAAACAGCGCATCGACCTGCTTAAAAACTTCGGCTTCAGGAATGAGACTACGGTTATAGAACCGGGCATCAATGCCAAGATGAATGAATTGCAGGCAGCATACGGTTCTTTGCAACTTAAATATGTAGACAGCTACATCGCCAAGCGCATCGAGCTGGCTAAACTATATGATTCCCATCTGAAAGATATTCCGGGTATTACCATAATGGAAGTGGCACAGGGAGTGAAACACACTTATCCGTATTATCCTGTCCGTATTAATACATCAGAGTACGGCATGTCACGCGATGACCTGTATTTCAAATTACAGGAATATGATGTTTTCGGACGACGCTATTTCTACCCACTCATCAGTGATTTCCCTACCTATAAGGGGTTACCGTCTGCCAGTGTGGCTAATCTTCCGGTAGCAGGGCAGATATCGAAAGAAATCGTTTGTCTGCCAATGTATGCGAACCTTGAGTTTGAAGATGTGGAAAAGATTTGTAAAATAATAAAAGAAATCAGCCCCTCCAACCTCCTCAAAGGGGAGGCTAATTCCCCCTACGGGGGCTAGGGGGCCCTTTGTAACTATGAAAATAGGAATAATGCAGCCTTACTTTTTGCCATACATAGGATATTTTCAGTTGTTGAATGCAGTTGATAAATACGTGATATATGACAACATACAATTCACAAAAAAAGGCTGGATCAATCGCAATCGTATCCTCCAAAACGGCAAGGATGCCTTGATTACCGTTCCGGTAGAAAAAGACTCGGATTATCTGGATGTCCGGAATCGGTTGGTATCAGTTGGTTTTGACAAAAAAAAGCTACAGAACCAGATCAGGGAGTCATATCGTAAGGCGCCTTATTTTAATGATGTGATGCCATTAGCAGAAGAGATTATTAACTATGATGATAATAATCTGTTTGGTTATATTTATCATTCCATCGTGAAAATATGCGATTACCTTCATATTGGAACAGAGATAATTATTTCGTCCACAGTTGACATCGACCATTCGCTAAAGGGTCAGGATAAGGTGATCGCCATTTGCAAAGCATTAGGAGCGACAGAATATTACAATGCAATAGGCGGACAAGAATTATATTCGGTCACTGATTTCCGAAAAGAAAATATTAAATTAAATTTCGTAGTATCTAACCCGATAGAATATAAGCAGTTCGCAAATGAATTTGTACCTTGGCTGTCTATTTTAGACGTCATGATGTTCAATTCGACAGACGAAACAGATATAATGCTAAAAGGATACAACCTAAAAATTTGATTTATGGAAAGAAGTAAAGGTGAAATAGTCGTGCCGGAGGAATTAACCAATATCCTCAAAGAGGACGCTGAAGCAAAGGTCTTTTTCGAAAGTCTTTCGGATGGATACAAACGGGGATATTGCGACTGGATAGGGGGAGCCAAGCAACCAGCAACCAGAGAGGTTAGAGCCGGCAAAGCATTGATTATGCTCCGGAACAAGCAAAAAACATTAAAAACATGAAAGAAATAGGAGGCTTCTTTGAGCTTCAACTCAGGAAAGGCGAGCACTATCACAAAGGAGCAGTACAACTGAATACGGCTCGCAACTGCCTTGAATATATCCTCAGGGCAAAGAAGTATAAAAAAATATATATCCCCTATCTCGATTCGGAAGTGATTTGGGAACCGATGAAAAAACTTGGAATAGAGTATGAATTTTATTCGATGGATTCAAAGATTGACCCAATCTTCGAAAAAGAATTAGGTAAAGATGAGGCCTTTTTCTATTCCGACATTTACGGTATAAAGTGTAATACCGTTGAAAAACTGGTAAAACGATTCGGCAAACAATTAATTGTAGACAACACACACGCCTTTTTCTCGAAACCTTTTCCGGGAATAGACACGATATATTCTCCACGCAAATTCTTCGGGCTACCCGATGGCGCATACCTTTATACAGACACCTTCCTGAACGAAGATTTTGAGAAAGACGCGGCGATTCCACATATGATACACCTGATGAAACGTATCGAAGAAGGAAGTGCAAATGCCACTTATCAGGACTATCTCAATTACTGCAATAGCCTCATTGACCAACCAATCAAAAGAATGTCTAATCTGGGTGAAGCTTTACTAAAGAATATCGATTACGAAAACCTGAAAGAGAGGCAAATAAAGAATTTCAGATACTTGCATTCCGTTTTGGGAAAAGATAATAAATTTGAATACGATGATTTTCCGGCCGGTACCTGTCCGCTCAGCTACATGTTCTATTCGGAAAATCCCGATCTGAGAAAAAAGCTGATAGAAAACAAGATCTATGTTTCCACCTATTGGAAAGCAACATTAGATTTGGTTGAAAAGGATTCCGCAGAATATAAAATAGTAAACTACCTCCTACCCCTACCTTGCGACCATCGGTATGATGAAGAGGATATGAAGAGAATAGTAGAGATCATAACCAAATAAACTAATATAATTATGCAAAACAGTATTATTTCTAAGTTAGTTTTTATGATTGGAATTTGTTTTCTAATCATTGCTTGTTCAAATTCAGATAAAAAAGCACTACCGGAACCTAAAATTCAAGCAGGAATAGCCAAGTTATCAGGGAAAATAGAAGGCTATAAACCTGATATGACAATATTGCTATCTGTTCCCGCTCCGATAACGATGGATTTGCAGCGACAAGATATTAAAGTTGGAGATGATGGAACCTTTTCTCTGGAAATTCCTATAGAGACGAATCCTGCACTTGGATTTATATATAATGCCGACACAGGGTATGGATATACCGTCAACCTCGAAGACAATAAAGAAACGAAAATAATAATCAAGAAGGATTCCATTAAAGTTGTTTCTGGCCCCGATTTTTATACAGAATATAACATACATACATCTGAAGCCATGATAAAAGCTGCTCAAACTGCATCCCGATATGATCTTCTCAATAAAGAAGTTCTTGACTCGTGTATTCAAAATCCTAAAAGATACATCCCAATAAACCAATATGACTTAGATAAGCGGCTTGATATATTTAAAAAGGATTCTCTTTTGTCAGAACAAAGTAAAATATATCTTACTTATTATATAAAAACACACCAAATAGCTACTCCCCTGCAATTCACGGAGGAGATAGAGCCTTTATGGCAAAATATACGAGAGAAAGGAGATACTACAAGTATAAAAGTAAATGAACCTGATTTATCATATTATACCTTCCTTAAAGATTACGACTTAGAAAATCCATATTATTTGTATAGCGAAGTCTACGGACAAATATTCCAAACTATACTCAGAAATAAAACCTTCAATATTCCCGAAATAAAAGAAGTTCCTGTAAATGAATGGCTCACCGGGGTTAAAAACACAATGTCCAATCTAATTGGTACAGACAAAGGATTATTCTATGATATGATTATCAGTCAGGCGTATATGCGCCAGCTAAGCTATCAATTGGAACCATTTTCTGAAAAACAAATACAGAATATAAAAGATTATTTCGACGATGCAGATATAGCAAAGGTCCTTCTTCGTAAAAACGAAGAAGTGACTAAGCTAGCGGCAAATAAAGAGAAAACGAATATGAACGTAACGCCTGCTGTTCCTAAAGAAAAGCTTTTGGAAACTATTATTGAAAAATATGAAGGTAAAGTTGTCTTAGTCGATTTTTGGGCAACATGGTGTGGACCATGTATAGAGGGAATGAGCAAAATATTGCCGATAAAGAATGAAATGAAAGGTAAAGATATTGCCTTTGTATATATAACAAATACTTCGTCTCCTATAAAACTATGGATGGAAAGAGTTAAAGGAATAGGCGGAGAGCATTACTATCTGACAGGTGAAGAATGGGATCATATTTTGGACAAAATAGAATCAAGTAGTATCCCAACATATCTACTTTATGATAAAAGTGGTGCACAAAAATATAAATCTGTCGGCTACCCCGGAACAGAAAAACTGAAAGAAGAAATAGAAAAACTATTATAGTGCCAAAACAAAGCAACATATTAGTCTCCGTTTCCATGATTACATACAATCATGAGAAATTTATTGCCGAAGCCATCGAGGGGGTTGTTATGCAGAAAACAAGCTTCCCTTTCGAATTGGTAATTGGTGAAGATTGCAGTACCGATAGCACCAGGGCTATTTGCATAGAATATCAGAAGAAATACCCTGACATTATCCGACTGAGACTGCCCGAAAAAAATCAGGGCATGATGCTCAACTGGATAAATAATATCGAAAGCGGACAAGGAAAATATATTGCCCTTTGCGATGGAGACGATTATTGGACTGACCCGTATAAGTTGCAAAAACAGGTCGATTTTATGGAAGCAAACACAGACTTCGCCCTCTGTTCCCATTCTGTATATACGCTGATGTGCGAACAGTTGGACGAGAATATCGAGATGGAACGGAATGTCCTTACCACAGAAGATATTATACTCAAAGACTGGGGCTTGCTCACGGCTTCTATCTTCTTTCGGAAGGATGCACACAAAACGCCGGATTGGTATTACACTGTTAAAAACGGAGATTATGCCCTGCAACTAATAGTATCACTATCGGGAAAAATCAAGTTTTTACCCGAATACATGGCTGTTTACCGGCAACATTTGGGTGGAATGTCTTCCACTCTGAAACCGCTTAACCAAATGGCATGGATGGTGTATTTGCTCAATAAATTTGATAAATATACCACCCGAAAATTTAAAGATGCAATCAAAGAACGGATAAAACGAATGTATAAAGTTCAGATTTACTACGCCAAAGGCTATAGCCTACGCAAAGCCGCTGCCATATTAACTGTCTATCAAAAGCTAACGGTATTGAATCCTTTTCTAATTCAATCAAGACGAAAATGAAACTCTCCATCATAACAATCAATCTGAATGACAAAGAAGGTTTGCGGAAAACTATCGAAAGCGTATTATCCCAAACCTTTACTGATTATGAATTTATTATCATAGATGGTAAATCTACCGATGGAAGCGTTGAACTTATCCGGCAATACCGTGAGAAAATAAGCTATTGGGTAAGCGAGAAAGACAGTGGTATATACAATGCCATGAATAAAGGCATCCGTCAGGCAAAAGGCGAATATCTATATTTCTTGAATGCCGGTGATGCTTTATATGAAAAAACTACTTTAGAAAATATTTTTGCCGGCGACCCGCATGAACCTTTTATTTGCGGCAACTTCTATATGGAGCAAAAAGGGGAACTAACGCCCGACACATCTTATCGGGGACGCGACTGGCGATTGTCTTTGTACGATTTATTCGCAGGATTTCTATGTCACCAGGCATTTTTCATTCATCGCTCCAATTTTGAGAAATACGGATTGTATAGTGAAGATCTGAAAGTTATCTCCGATTGGAAGCTATTTTATCAGGGAATTGCTATCGATCGGTTGCCTGTGCATTATGTGGATACCTTCGTTGTTATTTATAATATGGAGGGTTTCAGTACACAGATAGGGGGCGAGACTATTTATAAAGAAAAACTACAAGTTTGCCGGGAATTACTTTCCGAGCAATTGACTCAAAAACTGATACGCCTCTATTATCTCGATCAAAACGGATTTGTTACAGATATTATGAAGTCTAAAAAATGGATATATAACGGATTCCGTGCTTTTTGCAAAATAGGACGGATTTTCGGTTTTGTAAAAGAATAATTATAATTTCAGCCTTTCCGGGTATATCTTTGCATCATGAAAACCATCCTGACGACACTGAACGCAAAGTATATCCATACTTCACTTGCCTTACGCCGGCTCTACGTAGCCAACAAAGACAGGTTCGATATCTCATTCAGGGAATATGTGATAAAAGAAGATGTGGAGCAGATAGCCGATGAGCTACTCGCATCCGTTCCCGATATAATAGGTATCAGTGTTTATATCTGGAATGTAGATAAGGCAAAAAGACTTGCCGCTATACTAAAGGAAAGGAAACCCGGTCTCACGATTATACTGGGCGGGCCGGAAGTTACTTACGAACCGGAATTCTTTCTGAAACATTGGAATATAGATTATGTTGTCGGCGGAGAAGGTGAATTTGTATTAGGCGATCTGCTAACAGCAATTGAGAACAACCAATCTACAGAAATAGAAGGGGTATCATCAATCCGAAATATCAGCAGATCTGTAATTAAAGCTGATCTGAACAAACTGGCATCCCTGCCCTCTCCTTATACTTTAGAAGAAGACAAAACCGATATAAAAAACAGGTTGGTATATTTCGAAACATCGAGAGGATGCCCTTATCAGTGTCAATATTGTTTATCATCTCTCGAAAAAGGCGTTCGTTACTTCCCTCAGGAGCACATTTTCGGCAATCTCCGCTACCTGATAGAAAATGGAGCAAAACAAGTAAAGTTTCTTGACCGTACTTTCAACCTGAATAAAGAACATACCAAAGCGGTTTTTGATTTTCTGACAGACAATTATCGCCCGAATCTTAGCCTGCAATTTGAGATATATGCCGATCTGTTGACTGATGAAACAATAGATTATCTGAATAGTAAACTTCCGGCCGGTTATTTCCGGTTCGAAATCGGCATTCAATCGACCTACGTACCGACAAACAACGCTGTAAAACGGAAACAGGATTTCTCCCTGTTAGCCGGAAATATCAGGAAATTGATGAGCGGAGGAAAAATAGATTTACACCTTGATCTGATCGCCGGATTACCTTATGAGACACTGGAAAGGTTTACAAAATCATTCAATGATGTATTCGATCTGAAAGGCAAGGAAGTACAACTCGGCTTCCTGAAAATGCTTCGGGGTACAGCCTTACGCCGCGATGCCACTAAATATGGCTACATATACAGCCAACAAGCACCTTACGAGATAGAAAGCAACAACGATATATCGAAAGACGAACTTGAAAGAATACATGACGCAGAGCATGCTCTGGAAAAATACTGGAATAGCGGAAAGTTTTCACGAACAATGAAGATTCTCACCGATACATATTATAAAGGACGATATTTTGAATTATTCGATGAAATCGGGCAATACTACAATCAAAACGGGCTGCCTCATCATGGATATCAACTAGAAGACATCTTTTTTAATCTTCATAACTTCCTTCTGTCAAAAGGCATTGATTTATTTGAAGAACTACGGACTGATTATTATTATAATTTCAAAATCCGTCCTCATGGTTTTTGGAAAGATAAAATGGATAAAAAAGAACGGAAGCAATTGCTATATCAGATTGGAAATGACAAACCTTTCCTGAAAGAATATAAACTAACCCGGAAGATAATAGAAAAACAGACAGCAATAGACCCACTCGGTAATAGTGGATACTTATTGACTGTCTTTAACTTTGAAAATAACAGGGTAAGTCCTCTGTTTATCCGTTATACCTTTTCTGATATTTAATCGATCAATCTATTCAGATATACAGCCATCTCCTGCTGTACTTTCTTTGCTTCCTCTGCTGCTGCGAAAGCAAAGTCGAGGGAGTCGTCCGCATAAATAATCGCACGTGAGGAATTCACTAAAAGTCCGCATTGATCGTTCATTCCATACTTCACAACCTCTTCCAAACTACCCCCTTGCGCACCAACACCGGGAACAAGCAGAAAATGACTAGGAGCATATTTACGTATATCGGCAAACATTTCGCCTTGCGTTGCTCCCACCACAAACATAAGTTGTTCATCTGTAGCCCACTCTTGTGATTTTTTCAAAACCTTTTCAAACAGACGTTCGCCATTGGCATCAGCGGTTAACTGGAAATCGTTTGAACCCTTATTGGATGTAAGAGCCAGAAGAATAACCCATTTATTCGGATATTTAAGGAATGGCGTCACACTGTCTTCTCCCATATAAGGAGCGACAGTTACAGCATTGGCCTTCAGATGTTCGAATGCCGAAGCGGCATACATTTCCGAGGTGTTACCAATATCTCCGCGCTTGGCATCCAATATAATAAACTGATCGGGATATTTTGTACGGATATATTCGATAGTCTTTTCCAATGCGATGACACCTTTAATACCCATGCTCTCATAAAAAGCGGCATTAGGTTTATAAGCAACGCAATATTTTGCAGTGGCATCTATAATTTTCACATTAAATGCGTAGATTGGATCTTCTTCCTCAAGAAAATGAACCGGAATCTTTTTTATATCAGTATCTAATCCTATACACAGGAAGGATTTTTTCTTTTTAATATTATCAAACAACTCTTGTTTTGTCATAACTCACTCTCTTTTAATCGTTCTGCGTTTTCTGCAATTATCAATTGGTCTATTATATTTTGTATTTCTCCATCCATAATGGCCGATAAGTTATACAGAGTCAGGTTTATGCGATGATCTGTAACCCTGCCTTGCGGATAGTTATACGTCCTGATCTTGGCAGAACGGTCACCGGTAGATACCATTGTCTTTCTCTTTGAAGCTATTTCAGCCTGATATTTCGACAATTCTATATCATATAACTTGGTTCTCAACATCTGCATAGCCAACTCCCTGTTAGCTAACTGCGAACGTGCCTGTTGGCAGACAACGACCAAGCCCGAAGGTCTATGGGTCAATTGCACTTTAGTTTCCACCTTATTTACATTCTGCCCACCTGCCCCACTCGACCGAGCCGTTTGCATATCTATGTCAGCCGGATTTATGTCTACGTCCACTTCTTCAGCCTCAGGAAGCACAGCCACCGTTGCAGCGGAAGTATGTACACGTCCTTGAGTCTCTGTTGCCGGTACACGTTGTACACGGTGCACACCCGATTCATATTTCAGAATACCGTATACACCCTCGCCTGTTACCGTAAAGATAATTTCCTTATATCCACCGGATGTACCTTCTGTCAAGCTCGTAATTTCGGTTTTCCAACCTTTCAGCTCACAGTATTTGATGTACATGCGATAGAGGTCTCCGGCAAAAATAGCGGCCTCATCACCACCTGTACCTCCTCTGATTTCCATAATAACATTCTTGTTATCCTGCGGATCGGAAGGAATAAGTAAAAGTTTTATTTCTTCTTCCAGTCGAGGTAAGCGTTCATTCGCTATATCGAGTTCTTCTTTTGCTATTTCACGAAGTTCAGCATCATTTTCCGAGTCCAAAATATCTTTGGCTTCGTCAATTGTTGCAACCAATTGTTTATATTCGTTTCGTGCATTAGTTATCTTTTCCAGATCGCGATATTCTTTGTTAAGTTTCACATATCGTTTCATATCTGCGATCACAGCCGGATCCGTTATCATTTTTCCTATTTCCTCGAAACGGATAACAAGCGCTTCTAATTTTTCCAATAAGGAGTTTTGAGCCATATTTTTTAATGTTCTCTATGAAATTTAGAATGCAAAGGTACTAAAAAAGTAAGACGGGGAAAATGCTAAATATTCTATTTTAAGTTCAATGTTGAATAGTAGTTAGTAGAAGGTAGTTAGCTGGGAATACACTTTTTGACTACTGACTACCTACTACTATTCAAAACGCCCTATATACGATTGTCCGTCCGGTAGTTTCTATTGTAAATTCATCTTCTATAGCCTCGTTTAATGTAGCCTGCCACCAGTTTGTAAATAGATGATCGGTTACAGGATATACCAAACCGTGAGATGTAATAGAACATCTATCGATACAAAACAATGACACTTGCTGTTTAGGAAAGCAACTGAATACAGAGGGCTTATCTATCGCGACAAAGACACCATGATCGGTAATCATTTCCACATCGGCAACCATCATATATTCACAAAGTAAGCTTACATTAGCTATGGTATGGTCTTCCCGCTTTCCTGTCGCTCCCAAAATCGTAATCTTTCGCCTATTCTGCCTAGCACAAAAATGTACAGCCTTAGTTAAATCATTTGTCTCCTGCTCGGATATACGATGGATAATATCCGTATATTTCAATAGATTTTCTTCTGATAAAGAATCACAGTCCCCAATAATCGCATTGGGCTGTTTTTCAGTATTGGACAGATGATTTATTGCCCCGTCACAACAAACAAGGTATTTACTCTTATTGAATATAGAAAGAGGTATACTATTTGAGGGAAACTCTCCATTGGCAAGAATAACTGTCTCTAACTCTTCATCTATATTTGGTAATTTATAAGCTTTCATTTTCGGCTAAATAAGGGTGTAAAAGTAGTAAAATAGTTTCTTATATATTTCTGAGAAGCGATATATTGCAGATGATTCTTATCTTTACAGCTACTTTAATATACAAAATATGATTTGTTTTCCTAACGCAAAAATAAATTTAGGGCTGAACATCGTTTCCAAGCGAAATGATGGATACCACAATCTGGAAACAATATTTTATCCTATTCCGATAAAAGACGCTTTAGAAATTATAGTAAAAAAGGAACAGGATGCTGACACTTTCATCGAAGCAGGCATCAAAGTAGATTCATCTCCGGAATTAAATTTGGCAATGAAAGCTCTAAAGCTGATGAGAGAGAATTATGACTTCCCTTTCGTAGAAGTCCATCTATTAAAAAAAATCCCTTTTGGCGCCGGTTTAGGCGGAGGCTCAGCAGACGCATCCTTTATGCTTAAACTTATAAATAAGACTTTCGGATCAGGTGCGACAGATGAAGAACTCGCTTCATTGGCGGTAAGACTAGGAGCTGACTGTCCGTTCTTTATATATAACCGTCCCATGTTTGCTTCAGGTATAGGTGAAATATTTGAACCCGTTGATTTTTCCTTAAAAGGATATTCTTTCGTATTGATCAAGCCGGATATACATGTTTCGACCAAAGACGCATTCTCTTTAATAAAACCGACATCACCTGACATTTCACTAAAAGAGATAATTAAGAAACCTGTACAAGAGTGGAAAGACATCATGATAAACGATTTTGAAGTGAGCGTATTCGAGAAATATCCTGCAATAGGTGAAATTAAAAACAAGCTTTATGATAATGGCGCTCTGTATGCATCGATGACCGGTTCCGGATCTTCCGTTTTTGGGATTTTTGACAAACATCCCAAAATAAACGACATTGAATATGAGGGATGCTTTATCTGGAAAGGAATATTAGATATCTAAAAAAAGCTTTAGAGCCTGTTTAAATTTTAGCTTTTTTATAGGTTATGAAGTGATTCCATAATTTCATTTTTGGAAATAATGTAGTACCTTTGATAGTTACTATCAATAATACTCCTTGATGAAAAAAATACTGATATATACTATCCCTGTTATACTTATTTGCCTGATCGCATGTATTTTTCTTTCCAACAACAGTCAGGAAACCGTGGAATCTAAAACGCCTTATGTACTGGCTATGACCAAGTCTGTTGAAGTTCCGCCTAAAGTTATTTTTGCCGGAGAAGAAGTTATTTTGGACAGATACGATATATATGAACGTTACGATAGAGAAATCAACGGTTTCACTTACCTTCATTCGACCACCCTATTACTGATAAAAAAAGCAAACAGATATTTCCCGATTATAGAGCCCATCCTGAAAGAAAACGGAATCCCCGACGACTTTAAATATCTGGCTGTGATAGAAAGTAGCCTGAATCACAGAGCTATATCTCCGGTGGGCGCTGCGGGTTTATGGCAATTTATGACTACAACGGCTCCCAGCTATGGACTTGAAGTATCTTCGGAAGTAGATGAGCGATATTCAATTGAAAAATCAACACAAGCTGCCTGCCGTTATCTGAAAGAGGCTTATAACAAATACGGGAGCTGGTCGGACGTGGCCCTTTCTTATAATGGAGGGCAGGGACGCATTAGTGGCGAGCTGAAAAAACAACAGGCTGAAGACTCTCTCGATTTGTGGCTGGTAGAAGAAACAGTACGCTACTATTATCGTATGCTGGCTATTAAACAGATTTTCGAAAATCCATCTAAATACGGATTTATCCTTACTGCAAAAGATCTATATAAGCCGATAGAATTTACCAAAGTTGAAGTTACACAGTCAATCTCCGATCTGGCAACTTTCGCAAAGGAAAAAGGAATAACTTATGCCCAGCTTAAAGATTTCAATAGTTGGTTGAGAGACCGTAAACTTACGATCTCACCCAAGAGTAAAAATTCGTACACCTTACTTATTCCAACCCGGGAATCTATGTACTATAAAAAAGGAGAAAAAATTAAGGTGCACAATAAGGCTTGGATAGCTGAAGATTAATTTAGAAAAAAGTTCTTCATAATAATAAATGGAAACAAATATACTGGAAGAAAAGGAGACTATCAGCGTGTATGGAGCACGCGTTCATAATCTTAAAAATATTGATGTAGAAATCCCCAGGGATTCACTCGTTGTTATTACAGGATTGAGTGGCAGTGGAAAATCGTCATTGGCATTTGATACTATCTTTGCAGAAGGACAACGCCGCTACATAGAAACATTTTCAGCCTATGCCCGTAATTTTCTTGGCGGCATGGAACGGCCTGATGTAGATAAAATAACCGGATTAAGCCCTGTTATTTCTATCGAACAAAAGACAACAAACCGAAATCCCCGATCCACAGTAGGAACCACTACCGAGATATACGACTTTCTGCGTCTGCTTTATGCACGTGCCGGAGATGCATATTCTTACCTCACCGGAGAAAAGATGGTGAAATACACCGAGGAACAAATATTAGAGCTTATTATGGAACGCTATGTAGGTAAAAAAATATACCTGCTGGCGCCTGTAGTTCGCAACCGCAAAGGGCACTACAAAGAATTATTCGAACAAATAAGTAAAAAAGGATATATTTCAGTTCGTATAGACGGAACAATCAGGGAAATCATTCCGGGTATGCGTGTCGATAGATACAAGATGCATAGCATCGAAGTCCTGATAGACAAGCTAGTAGTATCCAATAAATTCGCCGACAACCTAAAAACAAGTTTGCGGACTGCAATGAAACAAGGAGACGGACTTATAATGATTCAGGATGTAGACTCCGGTGATGTCCGCCATTTTAGCCGCCGGCTAATGTGCCCTACTACCGGGTTATCTTACAGTGAGCCCGCTCCGCATACATTCTCGTTCAATTCTCCGCATGGAGCTTGCCCGCGCTGCAAAGGCTTAGGTATCGTAAACCGGATAGATATGGATAAGATTGTACCCAAACCTCAACTTAGCATTTACGCAGGAGGAATAGCCCCTTTAGGCAAATACAAGAACTCATTATTTTTCTGGCAAATAGAAGCTATCTGTGAAAAGCATGGAGTTACTATAAAAACACCGATCAAAGATATTCCGGAAGAAGCATTGGACGAAATAATGTTCGGGACAGAAGAAAGGCTTCAGATAAAAAATGAGTCGTTAGGAGCTTCAAACTATGTTGTGGCATTCGAAGGGGTAACCAAATACATAGAAATGCAGCAAGATAGCGAATCCTCGGCCTCAGCCCAAAAATGGGCGGAGCAATTCATTAAAACAGATGTTTGCCCGGATTGTAACGGACAACGCCTGAATAAAGAAGCTCTTCATTATAAAATAAACGGAAAAAATATCGCGGAACTCGCGGAAATGGACATTCAACGTTTGCATAACTGGATACAGGACATGGACGACCATATATCTGACAGGCAAAAGACAATAGCAATGGAGATAAAGAAAGAGATCGTATCCCGCCTGTCTTTTCTGCTGGATGTGGGACTCAATTATCTATCATTAAACAGGGGCTCTGTCACTCTATCCGGTGGTGAAAGCCAACGCATTCGTCTGGCAACACAGATAGGATCGCAATTAGTAAATGTTTTATACATTTTGGACGAGCCAAGCATAGGTCTTCACCAAAGGGATAATAACAGGTTGATAGACTCTTTGAAAAAACTACGGGATTCGGGTAACTCTGTAATTGTAGTAGAGCATGACAAAGATATAATGTTAGATGCCGACTATGTAGTGGACTTAGGCCCTTATGCCGGAAGACGCGGCGGGAAGGTTGTATTCGCCGGAACTCCACAAAGAATGCTGGAAGCACGCACATTAACCGCCGACTATCTGAATGGCAAACTCAAAATAGAAGTACCGAAAAAACGACGCGAGGGAAATGGGAAAAAGATAACTCTGAAAGGTGCCACAGGCCATAATCTAAAAAATGTATCCGTCACATTTCCGCTAAACACTTTTATATGCGTTACAGGAGTTTCAGGAAGTGGCAAATCCAGTTTAATAAATGGGACATTACAACCCATACTTAGCCAACATTTATACCGGTCTTTAACAGACCCACTGCCATATAAATCTTTTGAAGGCATAGATTTAGTTGACAAAGTTATCAGTGTAGATCAATCGCCTATCGGTCGAACCCCTCGTTCTAATCCGGCAACATATACAGGTGTTTTTTCTGATATACGGAATCTCTTTGTGAATCTTCCCGAATCAAAAATCAGAGGATATAAACCCGGCAGGTTCTCTTTTAATGTGAAAGGCGGAAGATGTGAAGTATGTGGAGGAAATGGATATAAAACAATTGCCATGAACTTTTTGCCGGACGTATACGTTTCATGCGAAGAATGTCATGGCAAGAGATACAACAGAGAAACCTTAGAGGTAAGATTTAAGGGAAAATCGATTGCCGATGTACTGGATATGACAATCAACATGGCAGTTGAGTTCTTTGAGAATGTACCTAATATTTTACACAAAATAAAAGTATTGCAAGAAGTAGGGCTTGGCTATTTAAAGCTCGGACAGCCATCCACAACACTTTCGGGTGGCGAATCGCAACGTGTAAAGCTCGCGACTGAATTGGCCCGTATAGATACAGGTAACACTATATACATACTAGATGAGCCTACAACAGGCCTTCACTTTGAGGATATCCGTGTTCTGCTCGAAGTGTTGAATAAATTGGTCAACCGGGGGAATACCATCATTGTTATAGAGCATAACCAAGACATTATAAAGAGCGCCGATTATGTTATTGACATGGGACCTGAAGGTGGCATAGGTGGCGGAACTGTAGTAACTTTTGGTAAACCGGAAAATATTATAAAAGAAGGTAATAGCTTCACAGCCGAGTATTTAAGGAAAGAATTACTGGATTAAATCACAAAAAAGAATATTTTTACAAAAAAAATAGATAAAATCTATTGTCAATGTGTAAAATTTACTATCTTTGTTTCGTAATAAAAAACAGTGTTTATTACAGTGTTATTTAAGTAAATAAAAGGATAAGTATAGATGTTTTTTTGATAAAATCTACTCTTATCATTAAGATATTATAGAACACAGAGTTGGTTCCTGAAATTACGTTCTGAACCAAATCAGGCTGCAATCAACTCTATTGTGTAGTTTTGTAAAGTTTGTGTTAAGGTTGGGAAGTCTGCGAAGGGAATTCGCGGGCTTTCTGTTTTATAGATAAAGAAAATAAACCACTATGGATTTCCAATCCATAGGTTTGATTGCGAATAAAATTCGCGTGAGTGTCGACTATAAGTCGATTGAAAAGCGATAACTAAAGTTCTTTGAAATTTTCATTCAAGTATAAAAT
>NZ_BAAHWU010000023.1:0-51909 GCF_054601275.1 Dysgonomonas reticulitermitis
GTCTTTTTCTAATTAAAAGTTAATGCAGCAGATGGAGCTTTTTTATCCAGGAAAGATATTCAATTTGGAGTTTCCTTTATCTTTCTTTTTTATAAAATACAAACTAACGATTTTTAATTCTTCATTTAACAATGATATCTGCTTATTTTTTACAATCTTTGTTTCGTTAATCTTAAAAGCAGTTGTATGAAATCAAAGTTGAGAAGAATATTGCTTACGGGTATATTCGTTTTCCCTATCTGCGCAGCCTGTGCCCAAGTTAAAACAGATAAAATGCTTGGGAAAGAATTAGCTAATCAAATGTCGAAACTGTCGGCCGATGCCCGTGATCTATTTATTGAAGAACGTTTTAATTCAGGAAATCACCCTGATTTTATGAATAAGTTTGCGCGAGTCGATGTGCGAATTACAGATAAAGGCGGGAAAATAGTAGAGGGGTATTACTTTGTTGCTCCGGATTACTTGTGCATTGGTACAAATAACGATTTTATCCGTATGCCCATACAGCCTGCTACCGCGCAACGTATAGCAGATAAGTCGGGTTGCTTTCTTTCCACCCGTAAAATCAGTGATGATGTATATAATTCGGCTGTTGTAAAGTTAGAACCCCACCCGTTGACTAAAGACAGGGATTCTCTTTATACATTTATAGAACATAATAATATTATCGAAGGGCAGCGAGCCGGGCGTTCCGGACTTATCGCAGGGCATAAAAAAGATGTGATCATTACACAGCGATTGCTCGAAAGTCCTAAAGATGACAGAGTAGCATTGTATGGTTGGCATAAGCCTGATGGTAAGCCTATTCAGCCTATCTATACAGGTCATGTCGATTGGTATTTGGATTATAGTCATGGCATCCGTCTGGTTAAAGATACTATATATGTCGAGGGTAAGCCAATGCATTATATCGATGTAATGAAGCATCCTGTATATAGTAGGCTTATAAGCGATGAAGAGCCTTGCGACTATTATGCGTACCCTACCGAAAATAATAGCCGCAAAAAAACTTGTTATCTGGATGGTTTTTCGCTGAACGGATTGAATGAACAGCGGTTGGTTATTAAGGATGCCTTTCCGGATGTTACGATTATTGTTAATGCGCCATCACCTGTAAAATTCGATAGAGATAAAAAAACAGCTCTTGTCTTATATGCTTTGCCTAACGGAAATACAATAGACTGGACTGCGGGCAAGTTGATGGAAAACGGAGATGATTGGCATTATGATATACAGCACATTGGGGCGCAAATACGTTTTGTCAGAGATGTTTGTCCCGGATATAACTGGGTCGTGGCCTATTTGCAGAGTTACGAGAAGAGCAGTTGGACTACATGGAGTAAAAATCATCCTGATAATGGGAAAATGATTATTCAACAGGTTGTTGATAGCCTCCGTAATCTCTTTGCACCTTACCATCCGGTTATTATGCTGAATGGACATAGTGGTGGCGGACGGTTTATATTCGATTATATCACAGGTGTCGGTAAAATTCCGCATGATGTAGAGCGAATAGCCTTTCTCGATAGTAGTTATGGCTACGAAGATTCACTTCATTATAATAAACTGAAAAATTGGCTTAAAGATTCAAAGGATCGTTATCTGGATGTGATTGCTTATAATGACAGCACGGTCATTTATAACGGCAAGCCGTTGGTAAGCCCGACCGGAGGGACATGGTATCGCAGCCGTAAAATGCAGAAGGATCTATCAGCCGATTTTGATTTCAAAACGGTGACTGATACGACCATGATTCGGCACGATGCGCTTAACGGGAGAATACAATTCCGGTTGAAGCAAAATGATGATGGAAAAAATATCTATCATACCGTGTTAGTTGAACGTAACGGATTGATTCATTCCCTTCTGTCCGGAACTAAATATGAAGATAAGCAATATCTGTTCTGGGATGAACGGGCGTATAGACGGTATATTTTTAAAACAGGTTATTAATCGTTTAATTCGATCACATCCAGATCAGAGATATTTCCATTGTCAAGCACAAAACGAACGAATGTCCTGACTTTATGAAACCCGTATTTTCCGGCAGCCCCGGGATTGATATGCAGGCAGTTCAGTTTTTTGTCGAACATTACCTTTAAGATATGGGAATGACCTGTGATGAATAGCTTAGGTGGCTTTGCGTAAAGTATCGGGCGGATAAAAGGATCATATTTTCCGGGATAACCGCCTATGTGTGTCATCAGCACATCTACATTTTCCAGAGTAAAACGCAAAGTTTCGGGGTAAGCCCTTCGTACTTTACTGTCGTCTATATTGCCATATACGGCACGAAAAGGTTTTAAGGCTTCGAACTGTAATGCCAGATCGAGAGAACCGATGTCGCCGGCATGCCATATTTCGTCACATTCGGCAAAATATTTTTCGTACTTGTCGTCCCACCAGTTATGGGTATCTGATAATAATCCTATCTTTTTCATTTTTATAGATTAATGCAAATACAGAAACAAACAGACAAAATAAATGTCCCCATCGATGTATATTTCAGATAAGGATCGAGCCGGCGATTTTCAGAGATACGAAATATATCGATCAGAATTTTTATAAAGAAGATAAAACTGAATAAGTACAGATACTGATACCATTGTTCTGCATAAATAATGGAGTATATGGCAAAGCATGCCATCGCCCCAATCGTTAGCGCCGCATGATATAGTTTTGCGTTCTTCAGGCCGATACGAACCGGAATAGTAATTTTACCGGACTTACGATCATTGTCTATGTCGCGCATATTATTAAGATTCAGTACACAAACGGTAAGGAATCCCAATCCGATAGCAGGTAGCCAGGGTTTGAAGCCCAGTTGGTGTGAATGCAAGAAATAGGTGCCGACAACAGATACCAACCCGAAGAAAACAAAAGAAAATATATCACCCAGTCCTTTGTATCCATATGGATTTTTTCCCGCTGTATATTTAATAGCAGCCACGATACTTGCGCCTCCAAGTACCAGAAACAGGAGAATATACTTCAGTTCCATAAACTGCAAGGCAACGTAGATGAGCAAGCTGCCGACGATGGCAGCTGCCCCGATAGCAATGTATATGGCCTTTTTCATTTGTCCGGGGGTGATTGCTCCGCTTTGCACCGTCCGCTGAGGTCCTACGCGTTCGCCTGTTGTATCCGTGCCATGTTCGAAATCTCCCAGATCATTAGCCATATTGGACAATAGTTGGAGGATATTGGCAATCAAAATGGTTAGGATAAGTACGGGTGTGCTATATTTACCACTGCTATATGCTATGCCGCTTCCACAAAGGGCTGTAGCAGTCGCCAGAAATAAAGTGCGTGGGCGTAGAGCCGATATCCACGATTTTGCTGAAGCCATATATAATTTCGTTTTTCGGGATACAAAGATACATAAAAGAAAAAATCACAAGGTATTCTAAAAAACTCTTTTAACAGTACCCCAATCCAACAATAAACGAATACCCCAATCCTGATATTTTGCTTTGCGGAAAGATGTAAAAACACCTATGTTCAATAGAGGGGTAATGTTCAGAGAGTATCCTGCTTCTGTATATAACTTCATATCAGGTGTATATAGATTCTTTAAATGCAGGGTTTCCGTAAACATTTTTCCCTGGAAATATGGTATGCGCTTAATCAATATATGATTACTATTGTAGTTCAACATACTGTTTATCCAATACTTGTTAGTTGAAGCTGAGTAATTGTCTAATAACATAAAAGAGCTAAACGGGGATTTCAGATTAATCATTACATTGGACGTATTGAAATGCTGATAATCGGCAAAATGAAGATTGTTTTTATTTCCTATATAAGTTCCACCACTTATCTGATAATTGAAACGATTAAATTCATTCAACGTAATATTCTGAGAAACCGCAAGTCCTATTTTCCGGTATCTGGAATTGTTGGTTTGCCACGAAGAAAATCCTTCGCTATACCTCAAATAGAAAGTAGGAGATGTAAGCTTTTCATATCGTTTAGCCCCGTCCCTCACAGAATAGTAAGCATAGGGAGTGTAGTTTATACCTACATAGTATGCGGTTTTGTCGAACCGGTCGTCAGGATATATGTTTGATGATATTTTGCCGCGTTTTCCCCATGTATAATCCGTATGATTGCTTAATCCCGATCGCCGGGCTATTTCAAACCCTGTTATCAGTTTTAATCCGTTGGAAATATCTATATTGTTGGTAATGGAAACAAAATCTTTCTGATAATAAAAATTATAGTTATTCCCTTTTATTAATGAATTTGTCGCGTTATTGAATCGAAGGATACCATTCGGATTAAAATCTTCACTAACCGAGCCCGTAGATATTTCTAGTTTGCCCAGCCGCATAGGTGCGTAACTTAGGTTGATGTCTCCGCCTCCGAGTAATCTTTTTCGGGATAAGGCGTAATATACGTATGGAGATACTTCCAGCCTGTTGTGTTTATTTAGTTTGGTTTTTACCCTGAACTTCTGCCCCAGCCATAACCCGTCCACAAAATTGTATTCGGGTGCAGCACGGAACAGTCCGTCGTATTCTATAACCACTTTGCTGGAATCCCCGCCGATTTGCCCTCCGGTAAAAATATCACCAAAGGAAAACTTTGGATTATGATGCTCTTTCCTTACCGAATCGAGATGTTGCTGAACGGAATCTTTTTTTTCAAAACTGGATATTTCCCGCTTGTCCAGAGGTATAATCCTGATGTTGTCCCAATAGATAGAATCTCTTTTGTTAGCAAGGCTGTCCGCTGTTTTTGTGTATAATGTGTCTCTTTTTATTTCAAAGTCTCTCTTCTTACCTTTTTCTTTCTTAGCTACCTCTTCCGCCGCCTCTTTATTCAATTCAATATCTCTATAAGTAAGAGACGCGTAATAATTCATGGTTATATGATTGCCAAGCATATTCAAATCTACTTCGGTAAGATATGTAATTGGAAGATACACTCCTGGGTTAACCTCCTGATACGTAATGTTGTAAAATTCCTTAACGCCAAAGGTGTTACTGTTTAGTTTCACAGAATGTATATGCCAGGTGTTATCGGCAATATAAATATAGCCTTCATAAAGCGCCGGATCTTTTAGCTTCGGTTCCACCTTTATTTTGTTTATTACCAGTCCGTCTTCTTCCGAAAAACCTTCATATCGAAACTTATAATATGAAAAAGCTTTAGGATTTAGTGGCGATATAAGAGAACCTGCTTTAGGATTGTACAGTGACGACCTTGTAATACCCATCGCGTCTTTTGAGTCTAAATTGTCAGGTATGCTACTCGAGAAAGCTTTGACTGTCTGTTTATATTTGTCAGGCGCCGTAAATTGTATTTCACTGAACGATTCTTGTACGAATACGCGGTTTTTTAATTCCGATAACTTTACGCCTTCTTCTTTTTTAGCCAATTTGTCTACAAGAGAAGCTATTTTAAGTAATTCCGCGTTTCCTTTTATATATACGTCTGCGGTATATGCTTTTGCCGATTTGGCATAAACAGGAGCTTTTTCTATTGCTTTTCTCATGATAGGGTAGGCCGGATCCTCGCCTTTCGATACTGTAACCTCATTCAGCATAAAGGGGTTTTCTTCCAGAGTGACATTGACAGAGATTGTCCCTGTTGAGGAAATATTCACTTTTCTTTCCTCTGTTTTAAATCCCAAGCATTTATATTCTACCGAATAATTTCCGGGAGCGAGGGTTGTCTGGTAATACCCGTCTTCATTGCAAATAAGTCCCTGTTTAATTTCTTTAATAAATACAGAACTGCCGTACAATGGGGTGGCTGTCTTGTCGACTATCCGGCCTTTAAAGTTTTGAGCCAAAAGTTGAGATGTAAAAAGTATACAAATGATGAAAGATAGAATGTATTTCATTCGCTAAATCTGTTAATTAACATAGTTTGCTGTCGGACACAAATATATTATATATTTTTTTTACGCTAAAATAGTTTTGCCTCCTGATCATTTTTTGTAACAAAAAAATGACATTCTTCTATATAAGTAGAAGGTATGAGATTATTTTATTATTTTTGCGCAGAATTTTTCTCAAATATTTTAAATATAGAAATGCTTACAGTAGAGAAGATTGGCGGAACATCCATGTCCCAGTTTAAAGATGTACTGGAAAATGTGATTGTCGGAAAAAGGAAACCCGAAGATATGTATAACCGTATTTTCGTCGTTTCGGCGTATAATAATGTGACTAACTGGCTTTTGGAACATAAAAAAACCGGAGAGCCGGGTGTCTACGTGCAATTTCTCGAAAATAGCGATTACAGTATAGGGTTAGATAGCTTATGCCAGCGCCTGCTGATGATCAATAAAGGATTTGAAGAAATAGGATTGGATCAGAAGGAAGCGGAAGAGTTTATAACGTTCCGTATCAAACAAGCCAAAACAATGCTTCATAGCTTGAGCAAGGTGATGGCGTCCGGTTATGTGAATGCCGAAGATATTTGCTTGGCTGCCCGCGAAATACTAGCTTCGTTAGGAGAAGCCCACTCGGCGTGGAATACGGTCAATATATTGAATAATAACGGAGTATCGGCGCGGTTTATAGACCTCTGTGGATTTAACGACTCACTGCCGTTGACTATAGATGAACGCATACATAGGGCTTTCAAAGGAATCGACTTCAGCAAAGTTATGTGTGTGATTACCGGGTATACCAAAGGTACAGAGGGTATTATGAGGGCTTTCGACCGGGGATATACCGAAGTCACATTTAGTAAAGTCGCGGTAGAAGTAAATGCAAAGGAGGCAATTATTCATAAAGAATATCATTTATCAAGTGCAGATCCCAACATTGTCGGAGTTGACAAGGTCGTTCCGGTAGGTCGCACTAACTATATAATAGCCGACCAGTTGGCAGATATAGGAATGGAGGCTATCCATCCTAAAGCATCTAAGCCTTTGGAATTGGCGAATATAGATATTCGCATAAAAAATACTTTCGAGCCGGAGCATCCGGGGACACTGATTACTCGGGAATATGTGTCAGAGATACCTAAGATAGAGATTGTTTCAGGGACAGACAAGGTTCTGGCTATTGAAATACACGATCCGATGATGGTCGGCGAGGTTGGTTTCGACTTAAGAATAATGCAGATATTTGCCAGATTCGGTGTTAGTTACATCCTTAAATCCACGAATGCCAACTCGATAACAATGGTTGTTTGGGATAACTATAAATCCCGCGAACTGATAACAGATCTGGAAAGTAGTTTCTATCAGGTTACAGTCGAACGGGTTGCTTTGGTGTGCGTTATGGGTACTAATATAGCATTGCCCGGTTTCTTGTATCGGGCATCGAAAGCTTTATTTGAAAGAGAAATAAACGTGGAGAGCTTCGCTCAATCCTTGCGTCAGGTTAATATGCAGTTTGTTATTAAAAGAGAATCGTACAAAGACGCGGTAATAGCTCTTAATGATGAGTTATGTATTGATAAATAGATTTAATAAGACTTTTTTATATTTTTTAATTGCATGGAATAATATTTAATCCTATTTTTGTTAGCTGAAATATAAGAAAGAGTTTGCTTTAATACCT
This sequence comes from Dysgonomonas reticulitermitis, assembly GCF_054601275.1. Lineage (NCBI taxonomy): Bacteria > Pseudomonadati > Bacteroidota > Bacteroidia > Bacteroidales > Dysgonomonadaceae > Dysgonomonas > Dysgonomonas reticulitermitis. The sequence continues at coordinate 7,527 of NZ_BAAHWU010000023.1, forward strand.
TGTGGGACACTTGACTTGATAGAAAACCACATGTGTAATATAAAACCTTTGAATTTGTTTAATTATTCTCTATTAGAAATTGTTTTCGACGTTATATTTAGTTAAGAGCGTAGGTCTGAGTGCAATATTTGGGACAAGATACTTTGAAAGAAAAAACAGAATAGTATATTTGTACCCTTAAAGATTGTCACTAGGGCATTTTTTTGATTTGAACGGAGATAAATATAAATAAAATAAAAAAAATTGATTCACTAAACTTAAATTATTTATTATCATTATGGAAACTAAAAAACAACAACCAACCCAAAAACCAAGATCGAAAGGCGTTTCTGCTTTCCTAGTAGTTATTGGATGTCTGATTGTAGCACATCTTTTCTTCTACGTAGTTGCTGGAAGTCCAAGTAACTTTGATGAAAAAGGACATCCTATTAACGGAAACATATTAGGTACGTTATTTCAAGGTGGGTTTGTAATTCCTATCGTAATCACGCTGTTGCTTACAGTATTAGTTCTTTCTGTTGAAAGATTTTTTGCATTAAACAGAGCTAGCGGTAAAGGAAGCACTGCAAAATTTGTGATGAACGCAAAAGCTAAATTGGAAGCCGGAGATATCGCTGGTGCTTCTAAACTTTGCGACGAACAAAAAGGTTCAGTAGCTAATATCCTTAAAGCCGGTTTGATCAGATATGCAGATGTTGAAAAATTGACAGATGTTCATAATGATGAAAAAGCTGCAATGATCCAAAAGGAAATCGAGGAAGCTACTACTTTGGAACTTCCATACTTACAACAAAACCTGTCGGTTATCGCTACTATTTCTACACTAGGTACATTGATGGGACTATTCGGTACAGTACTTGGTATGATCAAATCATTTAGCGCTATGGGACAAGAGGGCGCTCCTGATGCGACACAGCTGGCCGTTGGTATCTCTGAAGCCCTGATGAATACAGCGATGGGTATCGGTACAGGTGCTTGTGCTATCATTTCTTATTCTTTTTTCTCTGGAAAAGTTGAAGATATTACTAATGCTGTTGACGAGGTAGGTTTTGCTATCGGCCAAACTTATACTACTCTACACGGTGGTTTATCTAAATAATTGATTTTTTTCAGAAAGATTTGTGGAATTTTTATGAAATTCTACTCTAATAAGTAAAAACAAGAAGATGGGAAAGACTAAAGTCAAGAAAAACAGTACATTCATCGACATGACGGCGATGAGTGACGTTACTGTACTCTTGCTCACATTCTTCATGCTAACAGCAACTTTCTTGCCGAAAGAACCGGTACAGGTGCAAACACCACAATCAGTATCCGAAACAAAGGTGCCTGACTACAATGTATTGAATATTTTGGTAGATCCGAGCGGTAAAGTGTTCCTGAACATTGAGCCTGCGGATAAAAGAAAACAAGACTTGCTGGAAGCCATGGGGAAAGATTTCGGCGTAACATTTACTCCAAAGCAAATACGATCTTTCATGGACCAAACTCATATTGGTGTTCCTATGAACCGGATGTCTGCATTTTTGGATTTATCGTTAAGCGAGCAAGATGCTGAAATAAAAAAATGGGGCGTGCCCATTGACAGCGTGAACGACCAATTTTCACGTTGGGTAAAACACGCGCGTGAAATAAGCGAGGATATGGGGATTGCCATTAAGGCTGACCAGACAACACAATTCCCTCTTGTAGATGTTGTGATGAAAAGACTGGTTACTATTAAAGAGAACAGATATAGTTTGGTAACATCTCTGAAGGCTATGCCGGATGTGTAATCATGATTTTAACCTATAATTAGAAAAAAAAATTATGGCAGAAGTACAACAATCGGGTGGCGAAGAGAAAAAAGGTAAACCCAAAAAACAGACTTTGAGGGTAGACTTTACACCAATGGTGGATATGAATATGTTATTGATCACATTCTTTATGTTCTGTACAACGTTGAGTAAACCGCAAATTATGGATATTGCGATGCCAACAGATCAGAAACTGACAGAAGAGGATCAAGTAAAGGTAAAAGAATCCAAAGCAGTTACTCTCATCTTAGGAGCAGATAATAAATTGTATTATTATACAGGAATGCCTAACTATGCAGATTACACTTCATTAAAGGAGACTGACTATTCTCCCGAAGGTATCCGCAAGATATTGTTAGAACGCAATGCTCCTATTGTGGCTAAGATGAAAGATCTGAGAAAAGAAAGAACCGATAAGAAAATATCGGAAGACGCTTTTAAAGAACAGTCGAAAGAGATTAAGGATGACAAAGATGGACAGGTGGTTGTTATAAAACCGACATCGGAAGCGACTTATAAAAATCTTGTAGACGCTTTGGACGAAATGGCAATATGTAGTATAGCAAAATATGCTATTGTGGACATGGCAGAAGGTGATCAGTTCTTACTTGAAAACCTGAAAACTAACGGGGCTTATGGGGCTAACGCCGCACCACCAAAAAAGTAATCACATTCTAAAAAAGGACTAAAATTATGGGAAAAGACATTAAATTAAATTCCTCGGAATGGTGTGATGTGGTTTTTGAAGGTAAAAATAAGCAATATGGAGCCTACAAACTACGTCAGTCATCATCGAAAAGACACATTGTCGCGTTTTTAGTAATTCTTCTTTTCGCGGGATTCGTATCAGCCCTTCCGGGTTTGATAAGTGAGATCAAGAAATTGGCGCAAAACCAACAGGAGAACATCGACGAGACTTTTGAACTTTCAAATATTCCGGTTGAGGATATACCGGAAGAGAATAAGATTATGCAGGAGACTGCTCCTCCCCCTCCTCCATTGAAAACAACAGTTCAGTTCGTTCCTCCTACAATTGCTAAGGACGAAGATGTTTCAGATAAAGATGTGATGAAATCGCAGGATGAAATACAGGAATCAAAAATCCAAATTTCGGTAGCGTCTGTACAAGGAACTAGCGACAAAGGTGTTGATATTGCAGAATTGAGAGATCATAAGGTAATTGTCGAAGAAAAGCAGGTTGAAGAGAAGCCGTTTATTACAGTAGAGCAAATGCCGACTTTTCCGGGAGGAGAGGTTGAAATGCAGAAGTTCATCCGTGACAATCTGAGATATCCTGTTGTTGCTCAGGAAGCTGGTATACAAGGTCGTGTAACTCTTCGTTTCGTTGTATCTAAAACAGGAACAATAGAAAATGTAACAGTTGTGCGTGGTATTGACTCATCATGTGACAAAGAAGCTGTCAGGGTAGTGCAGTCTATGCCTAAGTGGATTCCAGGGAAACAGAATGGTTTGAATGTACCTGTGTACTTTAACCTTCCAATTCAATTCCGTCTGCAAAACTAAGATGAATATTTTGTGAAATATTTGTTATAGAGATTACAAATAAGATTTAGAAAGAAGAGAAGCTGGAATGAAAGACATCTTCTCTTCTTTTTTCCAATTTTTAGATATATGAAAGAAGGAAATAAGCTGTCAGCAAAAGTCATTTACGGAATAGTTATGGTGCTTTTTTATGTGTGCATATCTATTTTAGTCGTATTCACATCCGTTTTTAAGGAGTTTATGCCTAATGATATTATTCGTGTGATAATAGGTGTATTGTTTTTTGCATATGGCTTGTTCAGAGCCTACCGGGTATGGAAAGGGGTCTGAATTATCAAGAATTATCTATAAAAAGTATGTTATGAAAAATCTAAGTCTTATTTTATGTGTGATATTTATTTTCTTTTCATCTTGTGGTAGAAAGAGAATAACACGGACTGATACTCTGACAAGCGGTGTAGCCACATTTGCTGTGGATGAGTGTTTTGCTCCGGTTATACAAGAACAAGTCGATGTCTTTGGGGCTTTGTATCCACAAGCGCTCATTGTTCCCCAGTATACAAGTGAAAACGAAGTATTTAATTTATTTATGAAGGATAGCCTGCGCCTTATAATTGCGGCTCGCGAACTTACACCAAACGAAGCACAAATAATAAAAGACAGAAAGCAGATTCTTCGTTCGCAAAAATTGGCGATAGATGGTCTTGCTCTCATTGTAAATAAAGAAAATAACGATACTTTAATAACAGTATCTGATTTGAGAAAAATAATGACAGGAGAGATTCGTTCGTGGAAAGAACTGGACCCAAAATCATCTCTTGGCAATATTGCTGTGACATTCGACAGCCCAAATTCGAGTACAGTAAGGTTTGTTCGGGATTCAATATTGCATGCCGGACAGAAATTAGGTGATCATGTCAAAGCCAGAGCAGCGGATAGTATAAAAACAGCGAATTTGAAAGACCGGACTCCAAATCAACAAGTGATAGATTATGTCGCATCTAATCCTAATGCGTTAGGCATAATAGGAGTCAACTGGATAAGTAATCCATCCGATTCTACAAATTTGAGTTTTATCAATAATATAAATGTAATGTCGGTAAGTAGAGAAGAAGTGGCTACAGCTGCAAATAGCTTTAAGCCTTTTGCTGCTTATTTGGTACTAAAAAAATATCCTCTGACACGTGATATTTATATAATAATATCAGATGTGAGGGAAGGGTTGCCGGCAGGTTTTGTACGCTTTGCAGCCGGCGAAAAGGGGCAAAGGATTATACTTAAAGCCGGGCTTTATCCGGCTACAGTGCCAACAAGGTTGGTTCGAATCAATCAGACACTGGATTATAAGAAATAAATATTAATTGTAAATAACTATAAGATGAAAATGAAGTATTTTTTAGGCTCGTTACTGGGCTTCATTATTAGCATTACAGCAATGGCTCAGAATAATCCCGGATATGATTATTTGAGTCTTGACGAAATTAAATTGGCGAAAGACTATTTTACAAAAAATTTGACAAAGTCTCCCGCTGAATATAATTTCTACTTGGGCGAAATAGCTTATAAAGGAGGAAATATGGCTGAAGCTAAATCTCAGTACGAAAAAGCTTCTTCGGCTAATGTGGAATCTCCATTTGGAGCTATCGGATTAGCAAAGCTAGAGCTAAAGTCGAATACAAAAGAAGCTACTAAAACACTTACAGATATTCAGAAAAAAAATAAGAAAGATATATCTATCGGTTTGGCTGTTGCTAAAGCATTCCTCGATAACGGAATGAAAGACGAAACAGTAAAGGCTATCCAGGAGCTTCGCAAGGCGGATAAGAAATCTCCTTATTCCTATATTCTTGAAGGTGATATGTTAGCTAAAGAAAATAAACCGGGAGAAGCTGCTGCTCAGTACGATCAGGCTATATATAACGATCCTAACAGCGTGTTGGCATACATGAAAGGTGCTAAAGTTTACGAGTTTATCAACCGTAAAACGGCTACGGAATTGTTGAGGAAAGCGATAGAAATCCGTCCTGATTATAAAATTGCATATAAAGACTTAGCTGATTTGAATTACAGAGAGGGAGTATATGCGGAAGCTATCCCTGCCTATAGGGAATTCTTTAGCGGGGGCGACTACACAGTGGATGATATTCGCCGTTATGCCGGCGCTCAGTTTTTTACAGGAAACTATGAAGATGCGAAAAAGGTTATAGCAGAAGGAATACAAAAAGAACCAAATGATTTTGTATTGAATCGTCTGTTGATGTATAGCTTGAATGATTCTAAAGATTATGTAAAAGGATTGGAAGTAGGTGATAAATTCTTTAGTCTACCTCTTAGACCAGGAATTGATACAGCTAAATATATTGTACAAGACTATTTGATTTATGGTAATTTGAAAAGCGAAAACGGAGATAAAAAAGGTGCTGTGGCGCAATTCAAAAAGGCCATCGAGCTAGATCCATCTAAAGTCGCGCTACTTAAATCAATAGCATCTGAAAGTGCAAGAGAAAAAGATTTTGAAGCTGCTGCCGAATACTACAACCAATACCTTAACATGGCAGGTGTAACAGCCAATGCGGAAGATTATTTCCAGTTAGGTAGTTACTATACTTCAGCAGGTCAATCGTTGATGGGAAATGAAGATCCTGAAATAAAGGGAAAAGGCCTCGCATTGTTGAAAAAAGCAGATGAAGCATATGCGAAGGTTGCGGAACTTAAGCCGGATAGCTATTTGGGTAATTATATGAGAGCCCGTGTGAATTACCAGATGGATCCAACTTCAGAACAAGGATTAGCAAAACAGTTCTATGACAAGACAATAGAAACGCTCCTTGCTGACGCAGAACCTAATAAAAATGTTATGATTGAAGCATATAGTTATTTAAGCTACTACTATTATTTGCAATTTGATAAACTTAAAAAAGCAGATGATAAGGCTAAAGTAAAAGAATATGCAGGAAAAGTTCTTGAACTCGACCCTGAAAACAGTAACGGTAAACAATTATTTGATTGGGCTAGCGCCAAGTAAAATAAGAAATAAAACAAAAATAAACCTGTACTGAAAAGTGCAGGTTTATTTTTTTATAATTATTATGATTCTGAGATACGGAAAAAATAGTATCTTTGTACCCAATTAAGTGGATAGATTTGTATCGATTGCAACCACATGAAAAAATGCTAAAACATTTTCTACTGCGCATACATCTCTTTCTGTTTTTATTAACAGTTAAATTAATTACACAATGAGTTATTTATTTACATCTGAATCGGTTTCGGAAGGACATCCCGATAAAGTTGCCGACCAGATATCAGATTCCTTACTAGATGAGTTCTTAGCCTATGACGCGGACTCTAAAGTAGCATGTGAAACATTGGTTACTACAGGTCAGGTTGTTTTGGCCGGAGAAGTAAAATCGAAAGCATATATAGATATTCCTGAAACAACACGCAGAGTGATTGAACGTATAGGCTATACAAAGAGTGAATACCAATTTGAAGCTCAATCGTGCGGTGTGTTATCAGCCATACATGAGCAATCGGATGATATAAACAGAGGTGTCGACGGAAAATCGGACCCTATGGATCAGGGAGCCGGAGATCAGGGTATGATGTTTGGTTATGCGACGGGCGAAACCGATAACTATATGCCATTGGCCTTAGACCTGTCTCACGCTTTGTTACTGGAACTTGCCGCAATACGTAAGAATGAACCGGCCTTGATGCCATATCTTCGCCCGGATGCGAAATCTCAGGTTACTATCGAGTACGACGACGATGGAACACCTTTACGTATAGACACTATTGTTATCTCTACCCAACATGATGATTTTGCGGATGACGATACCATGCAAAAAAAGATTAAGTATGATGTAATCAATATTCTTATTCCTCGTGTCAAGGAGAAATACAGTTTCAGAGAAGATATAGCTAAATTATTTACGGATAATATCACTTATCACGTTAACCCTACCGGACGTTTTGTTATAGGAGGCCCTCATGGTGATACAGGCCTTACCGGGCGTAAGATTATTGTAGATACTTATGGCGGTAAGGGAGCACACGGAGGTGGAGCGTTTTCGGGAAAAGACCCATCTAAGGTTGATCGTTCGGCGGCATATGCGGCTCGTCATATTGCTAAAAATCTGGTGGCGGCAGGAGTATCTTCTGAGGTATTAGTACAGGTTTCTTATGCTATAGGTGTCGCTAAACCAATGAATATTTATGTAAATACATATGGGAAAAGCAATGTAACACTGACAGACGGAGAGATAGCTAAAAAAGTAGAGGCTCTATTCGATATGCGTCCGAAGGCTATCGAGCAACGTTTAAAACTAAGGAATCCAATTTACGCAGAGACTGCGGCGTATGGACATATGGGACGTAATCCGGAAGTAGTTGTAAAACAATTTAAATCTCGCTACAACCCCGAAGGTATAACAAGAGAGGTGGAATTGTTTACATGGGAAAAACTGGATTATGTAGATGTAATAAAGAAAGAATTTAATTTGTAATAATCATAGAAGGCATATGTTCACCTAAAGGGGAATGTATGCCTTTTGGTAATATATAATGAAAGACTCCATCTCGTATATAAATTCTATTGTTGTAGATAGCCTTGTAGCGCAAGACTCTTTGCCTCAACAGAATTTTAGCCCTTTCGGAGGGGAGATGGCAAAAACTTTAACAGCCTATACTGAAAAAGGCAGCAGAACTGATGCTTCAAGACACTATGGAAGTAAGTTACCATTCAGTATGGAGAATACAGACGGTATCTTTGTCTTACTTCTGTTTTGTTTTTTATTCTTTGCCCATATATATAATGGCGGTGTTTCTTTTCTTAAAGAGAATCTTTCTCTCTTATTCCTGTCCGAAAGAGAAAAGAGGATACATAAACAAACGACAGTAAAAGAAATATTATATGGGTATTTTCTTGTGCTTCAGGCTATAGTCTTGGTTGCTATCTGCGTGTACGACGTATTTGTCGAATACGATTCGCCGGAAGTAGTTCATACACCCTTTCTCACCGTTATTACTTTTATTCTGGTAATAGGTCTTTTTCTGGGAGCTAAAGACTTTATGTATAAAATTATCGGCTACATATTCGATCAGCAGAAACTCATGAAGGCATGGCGGAGGATTTCTGTCGTTGGTCTCGAGATACTAGGGATATTATATTTCGTTCCTACGCTGTTGCTTATATATTCCAGTTATTACCATTTAGCGATTTTAGTGCTCATGCTTCTAATGTTTCTTGTAGTCCAAATAACACTTTTTTATCAAATAATAATCTTTTTTGTTAATCAAAAATTTAACTTTTTGTATTTGATTGCATACCTTTGCACTTTCGAAATATTACCATATATATTTTTATCAACAGGATTGATTTATTTATATAGAACCGATATATTTACCATATTATGGCTTTAAAGATAAAGAATATTATGATATCGCAACCGGCGCCCTCTACAGAGAAGTCGCCGTATTATGATATTGCTGAAAAATATCATTTACAGCTGGATTTCCGCCCTTTTATCAGAGTCGAAGGCTTAGATGCTAAAGATTTCAGACAACAGCGTATTAATATACAGGATTATACTGCGGTTGTATTTACAGCGAGAATTGCAATCGATCACTTTTTTGCATTGTGTGAGGAACTTAGGATCACAATGCCGGAAACAATGAAATATTTCTGTATTTCGGAAGCTGTAGCCCTATATCTTCAGAAATACATTGTATACCGAAAGCGTAAAATATTTTTCAGTACAACAGGCAAAATGGATGGCTTGTCCTCTGCTTTGACCAAACATAACAAGGAAAAATTCTTGGTTCCGGTATCAGATGTACATACCGAGGATTTGACATCAGTGCTGGATGAAAAGAAAGTAGATTATACAAAATCTATTATGTATCGAACAGTGAGCAACGAATTTACCGAAGAAGAGGTATTGTCTTATGATATGTTGATTTTCTTTAGTCCCGCAGGTATAGTCTCTTTATTTAAAAACGCCCCGAATTTTGAACAAGGGGAAAAAGCCATAGGCACGTTTGGCGGATCTACTGCGAAAGCTGTGCGTGACGCGGGGTTGAGGCTTGATTGCGAAGCTCCCTTACCGGGGATTACATCTATGACCGCCGCTCTTGAAGCTTTCATAAAAGAAAACCATAAGTTAAAATAAAAACTGAGGAATTAAATACGAGAAGCTTAACTGATATTGGTTAAGCTTTTTTTATATAAGGTTATGATTATTAATGATAAGGAACTGGGAGAAATAAGGCTCGTCAAGAATGGTCGTGCCCGTAAGATAATTGTCAGAAAAAAAGATGGTTATCTCCAGCTCACGCATCCTCCGTCTGTGACTATATCATACATAGAAAAAACGATAGAGGAAATGCGTCCCCGGCTTATTTCGTTAATCGAAAAGAATAGTGATAGATTAAAATTTTCACCACAAACAGAATTCCGTACATACAGTTTTTCTTTGAGAATTGCGGAAAGTAATTCGACCTCTAACTTCTATATAAGCCTGAAAGATGCTATATTATCTATTTCCTGTCCCACAGGCACTGATTTTGAAAAAACGTCAATTCAGAATTTAATTCTGAAGCAGATAGAAAAAGCCTTACGATACGAGGCTAACCGTTTATTGCCGGCAAAGGTGAAACTCTTTGCGCAAAAATGCGGCTTTACCGTTTCAGATATAAAAATAAATAAAAGCCGTACCCGGTGGGGTAGTTGTTCGTCAAAAAAGAGCATCAACCTTTCATACTATTGCATGCTCTTACCGGAGCACCTCATAGATCATGTTATCTTACATGAACTTTGCCATACTGTAGAAATGAATCATGGCGATCGTTTCTGGCAATTACTGGATAAAGTCACAGACGGTAAAAGCAAAAAGCAGACAAAAGAATTGAAAGCTTTTAAAACTCCTATATAGATCAATCAAATAAAGAATCTGCGCCAAAACCTACCGGTAACAAAGCTTTAGCGGACTCCAATTCATAAATTTTACTTTCTCCGTATAAAATTATTTTTATTGGACGGTTATACCTGTTCTCAACTTCCAGTAAAACTTGCCTGCATCCGCCACAAGGGCTGCACGGATTAGTTGTGAACTCACCTTTGCTACTACAAGCTGCCACAGCAATAGCTTCTACTGCCACATCGGGATATTGGGCGTTGGCATGAAAAACGGTCACTCTTTCAGCACACAATCCTGAGGGGTAAGCTGCATTTTCTTGGTTGTTGCCGGTTATTATTTCCCCATTGGCGAGAAGAATAGCTGCTCCTACATGAAAGTTAGAATAGGGGGCATATGCTCTTTTTGTAGCGGATTTGGCTTCATTTACAAGTTTTTTTATAGCTTCCGGGCTTTCTTCGTAGTTGTAAACGAGTATCTTTGTTGTTAAATTTAAACTTTCCATATTTATTGCTGTTATTATATAAACATTAAATATATGAAAAAAGTAGATACCTCTTTCAAAACAATTATATTTTCTACTCTCATTTTCTTTATCTCTATTCCTACCTTTTCACAAGCCAAACGCTATAAGATTTATGATGACTATATCAGCGCCTATAAAGGGATTGCAATAGACCATATGAGGCGGTATAAAATACCTGCCAGCATAACTCTTGCTCAAGGATTGTTGGAGTCAGGTGCAGGGAAGAGTTCTCTTACAGTCAGTTCAAATAATCACTTTGGTATAAAGTGCCATAGCGACTGGACCGGAGAAAAGGTTTATAAAGCAGATGACGGTCCGAATGATTGCTTTAGGAAATATAAAAAAGCAGAAGATTCGTTTGAAGATCATTCCAAATTTTTGGCCAAGGCGAGATATAAAAACCTGTTTGATTTGGAAATAACCGACTATCGAGGATGGGCAAAAGGTTTGCAGCAAGCAGGATATGCTACCGATAAGGCTTATGCGAATAAATTGATAAAACTTATTGAAGATTATGAATTGTACCGGCACGATAAAGAAGATCTTGGTAAAGGGAGGGCTAAGGAGGAGACACGTCCGTTGAATCCTGAGTATAGTCATACTCCATATAAAACACATAACCTGATATATGTTATTGCTATGGATGGCGATACTTATGAAGCTATCGCTGCCGAATTCGACTTTAAGCCCAAAGATTTATATAAATATAATGAGGTTCCGGAGGGATTCCCATTAAAGAAAGGCGATCTGGTATATTTCCAGAAAAAGAAATCGAAGGCCGATAAGCCTTATTATGAACATGTGGTTCAGGTGGGCGAATCGATGCACAGTATTTCACAATTGTACGGGATAAAGGTGAAGAACTTATATAAGATGAACAAAAAAGACTTCGAATATGTTCCTATAGAAGGTGATGTTTTAAAATTAAGATAATACTAAACTAAACAAACTACTGATGAAACGTTTATTGTTCATGTCTATTCTTATTCTCTTTGTTGCCGTAGTAAATGCACAAGATGATAAAGCCAAATTGGAAAAATGCTTGGCATAAGTCTTGCTTATAACTTTTAAACAAGATAGCGACTAGTACTAATTAACCCCTATCTGCCTATACCACTAACTTTTAAACAAAAAATAAATAATAATTATAAAAAATATATTATCTTTGCCACATTCGAGATTTTATGGTTATAATAACTTATACAAAATATATGAATAAGAAAACTTTACTAACTTTACTACTACTGCTCTGTATTTCAGTCGTTTCGTATGCGCAGTCGGAACGTTCGGTGCAGTATTCGGTACCTTCCCGAAATGAATATTTATTAAAAGATCCGGTTTGGTTTATTTCATTAGGAGCCGGAGCTCAACTTTATGAAGGAGAGGATGACAACGGTGTGCCAAACAATCGCATATCTTATTTATCAAGATTGACGTTTACACCAACACTTACCATCGGTCGTCGTATGAGCAATATTGTTACTCTTCGTTTGCAGCTTTCGGGAGGTAGTCTTCATGGCTATAACGACGGGTATAACGGAACGTATACCAAATGGGGCAGAAATGGCAGCACAGGTGACGACATTAAGTATTTGACAAAAGATCCCGCTTGGGATTATATGGGTTGGAGTGAAGGCATTGACTATGAATATAGCCCTGTCGACGCCACAGGAGAATCTGTATGGCATCCAAAAAATTGGTGGGAAAATCAACAATATTATATGCAACATTTACGTTATATGAGTGTGACCGGAGATGTAAGTATAAATTTCTTAAACCTGATAAACGGGTATAAACCTAATCGCAAATGGGAAGTGAATCCATTTGCAGGAGCTGGGGTATATCAGCGTTTTGCACATCGGGGCAATCTTGCAGGCACATTTGTCGGTGGAAGTCTGGGTTTAAATGTTGGATTTAATTTTACAAAAAATTGGCAAATTTTCGGAGAAGCCCGTGGTATTTTTATTGACGACACTTTTGACGGACAAAAAGGAGATATGAGTAATAATGGTATAGCTCAGTTGACTGCCGGTATATCATACAAATTCGGAGAACCTAAATATATTGATCCGGCAATAGAAACGCGCTTGTTATTACCTTATAATATAGCACGTGCATGCGACAATATGGTTCTTGTTCCCGGTGGAAATATAGAATTAGGCACAGGTATAGATCCGCTTTGGGGAGATACAATCGCACGCAAGCTTGTTGCTGTAAGTCCGTTTTGGATGGATGAAACCGAAGTTACAAACAAGCAATATCGCGAATTTGTATATGCAGTACGGGATTCTATCATAAGAGAACGTCTGTCCGACCCTGCGTATGGTGGTGATCCTACATATAAAGTGCAGGTAAAACCTGAAAAAAACTATACAGGAGAAATTAAACAGCGTATAAATTGGAGTAAACCTATTCCTTGGAAGAATCCAACAGAAAGAGAAGCCAGTGCTATTGCCAGTGTTATGGGAGGAAATCCTTATGGAGCAGATAAATCGGGGCAGGCAAATTCAGCTCTTAACTATAAATACGATTGGTTTGATTTCAAGAGTTACTATGCATTTATCTCTAAACTAAAAGAAGGAGAAGCCCGTTCTATAGTTATATCTAAAGATACAGCTTATGTGAACATGAGAGGTGATATCATTCGTGAAACATTATCCAGAACATCACATGGTGATCCGATAGACTTTACGAATACATATATTGTAAATATACATCCGGACGTTATGGTATGGATGACTGATTTTGCCAATGCTAAAAGCGAAAGATATGTAGACACATATTTCACAGACAAAGCATACGAAAACTTCCCGGTGGTAGGTGTATCGTGGGAACAAGCAGATGCTTATTGTGCTTGGCGTACAGCTAAATACAGGGCAGAAGGTAAATGCACTCAGGACGGATTTGAGGGATACAGATTACCGACTGAAGCTGAATGGGAGTTTGCAGCCAGAAATGGCCGCTCGGAATTGATGTACCCTTGGTATTCAAACAAAACCCATACTACCGACGGTTTGGCTCATGCTAATTTTAGAGCTTCGAAAGATTTGAAAGACTTAATGTCTTCTGTGGCGACATTCCAGCCTAACAGATTTGGTTTATACGATATGGCTGGAAATGTAGCTGAATGGACAACTACTACTTTCACCGAATCTGTAGACCGCATGAGTGATGAAGTTAATCCGGATTTCAGTTACAGAGCCGTACTTGCAGATCCGAAAGTATTAAAACGTAAAATTGTAAAGGGAGGTTCATGGAAAGATGCCACGGTAAAATCCGGAGATCGTTCCGTTGAATTTCAAGATAAAGGCCGTTCATTTATTGGTTTCAGATGTGTAAGAAGCTGGAACTTTAATGAAAAGGGTAAGATTAACTAAAAACCTATAAAAAAATTATATGGGGAAGATGAATAGTTTAGAAGTTTTTCTATCCAGCAGTTCAGGAAAAAGGTTGTTCAACATTTTCTACAGCTGGGGAGCTGCTATTGTTATAATAGGAGCAATGTTCAAAATTATACATCTTCCTTATGCTAATCAAATATTGATGATAGGAATGATTACCGAAGCGTTGGTGTTTTTTATATCAGGTTTCGATAATTCATCGGGAGATTCCGTTTCTGCCGGTTCGGGAATCATTGTTGGAGGAGCCACCTTCAATGGAGATGTCACCGAAACAAATACAACAGAAACAGGTAAAAACCCAAAAGGGAAGGGAAGTTCTTCCGGGTCGGTAGTAATAGTCGGAGGAGGAGGGGGTAATATCCATGCTTCCGGCAGTGTTGCCCCGAGTGGTATAGCTTCCGCGACACCTAATAGAATATCATCCGCATCCGGTGTCGATCAAAAAGCACCAGTTAAAACAGGAGATGCACCTGAATATAGTCAGAGCATATCCAATACGGCACAAAATCTGGAAGATTTTTCGAATACGATACAATCTTTAAACGAAGCTTCTCAGAAGCTATTGACAGCATACAATCAAGTCACCGAAACAAATGGATTTGTAGATAATCTTGCTACATTAAACCAAAATGTAAGTGGATTGAACGATGTGTTTAATGCACAGTTGCATACTATAACAGAACAAATGTCTGCTATCAGGTACATCAACGATAGCCTGAACAGAATGAAAAATCTGTATGATGGCGCTATTGGCGACAGCTATATGTTTAAAGAAGAATCGGCTAAAATGACAAAACATATTGAAGCCCTCAATAACGTTTACGCACGTTTGTTGCAGGCTATGACAACCAATAATAACCCAAACCAACCAAAATTTTAAAGAGAAAGAAAATAATTAAAAAAACTAAAAAAGGAATAACAAATGGCTTTAAGTAGAGGGCAATTAACAAGACAGAAGATGATTAATCTGATGTATCTGGTCTTTATTGCAATGCTAGCTTTAAATGTTCCTACAGAAGTGTTGGATGGCTTTGATTTGGTAAATGAGAATCTTCAGGAATCTATAAAAGTTGCAGATGAACGTAATAAACAAATATATACAGACATTAATGCTTCATATGAAGGTAATCCCGAAAAAACGCAAGATTCTTATAGCCGGGCTCTAAATGTAAAAAGCAAAACAGATTCTCTTTTCGATTATATTCAATATCTAAAATTGGAAATAGCGAAAGAGAGTGATGGCAAAGAAGCAGACTTAAACAATTTAAAATCAAAAGATAACTTAAGCGCTTCTACTGATATAATGATAGCCCCGGAGGGTGGTTATCAAGGAGAAAACCTGAAGAGATTATTGGACAGCTACAGAGAGGCCATGATCGCACAGATTCCGGATGAGACGAAGAAAAGTATCGTACGGAACACTTTATCGACTGAACCGTCAAGAAAAGCAAAAAAAGAAGGTAAATCATGGGTTCTATCCTCCTTTGAGAATATGCCGAGTATTGCCGCCATAACTTATTTAACCGAGTTGCAGGTAAATATCAGACACGCGGAAGGTGAAGTCCTGAATGATCTGGTTAAAAACATAGACCTGAAAGATGTCAGGGTAAACCAGTTGAGTGCATTTGTTGTTCCTCAGTCCAAATTTGTAATGCAGGGTACACCATATCGTGCCGAAATAATATTAGCGGCAGTGGATACTACCCAACGTCCACGTATAGTTATCAATGGCAAAGAGTTGCCATATGAAAAGAACGGCTTATTTGAGACGACAGGTATCAGGGGGCTTAATAAATTCAGTGGATTTATTGAAGTTATGGGTCGAGACGGAACACCGTTCAAACGCGAATTTTCTGACGAATTTACTGTTATGGAACCGATGGCTACGATAGCTCCATTACTCATGGATGTTGTTTATGCCGGATACCAGAATCCTATCAGCATATCTGTACCGGGAGTTCCTAATCAGGATGTTGTCGCAACTGTTGTAAGCGGAGGATCGTTAACAGTTTCAGGAAACACTTGGACTGCAACTCCTTCCACCTCGCAAATAGGACAAAAATTCGTTATTTCGGTATCTGCCAGGATGAACGGCACAATGCGTCCGATAGCGCAGAAAGAATTCAGAATACGGGCATTGCCTGATCCTGCACCTTATATTGAATATAGGGATGCAAGCAACAACCCGAAAGTGTTTAAAAGAGGTAATTTAGCCCGTTCTATTCTTCTTGGCACCGACAACCTGAAAGCTGCTATTGATGATGGGATTTTGAATATTCCTTTTACCGTAACAGGCTTCTCTACCATATCGTTAGATGCTATGAACAACCGGAGTGAAGAAATATCGGCAGGGAGCAACTTTACAGAAAGACAAAAAGAGCAAATGCGAGGGCTTACACGTGGTAAAGAATTAATTATAGGAAAAATAAAAGTAAGAGGGCCTGACGGAATAGAGCGGGAACTCAATGCGATGATTATAAGAATTATTTAAACTAACACAAAAATACAACTATTATGAAATATGTAATTTCATTACTATTTGGCGGATTACTGATGGCTAGTCCGCTATTAGCGCAAAACAACGCAGACAATGAACATCGGATGATGAATCAAGGGCCTGTTACTAAAACAACAGAAGACATGGTCACTGATATATCTTCAAGAGAATTATTTTTAATGGAGAATTCGATGAATGATTATTATTCTGCAACATGGAAAAGGGATATATACAGGGATGTACCCAACATAGAGGGTAACGAAACACTCTTCTATCCTACTGTCTCGACAGACAAAAGGGTAAATCTATTTTCATTAATCATCAATTTATTGTCTGACAATACCATTAAGGCATATAAATACGAAGATCAACCTGATTTTAATGCTAATAGCAAACGTGATGTAAGAGAAGTTCTGGATGAAAATAAGATTGCATATACTGCTGTAGACAATAGGACTGTGTCGGTTACACAAGAAGAGATAGCAAAAGCCAATATCATAAGTTACTTTGTAAAAGAGAGATGGTATTACGATATCAAAACCGGTAAGGGTGACGTGCGTGTTGTGGCTATATGCCCTATTATATGTGATAGGGGAAGAACTTTCCCTACATTCTGGATCAATTTTGACGACATAAGCGTATATCTGGCCAGGGCAATTTCTCCGGTGGCAGTAGCGAATGTAACTCCGGTATTGAGTAATGCCTCTATATTTGATATATTCAGAAATAGATATTACAGGGGTTGTATCTATCAGGTAGGTATGAGAAACCTATCGCAATATTTTACTACGCCGGAAAGTTTAGCTAAAGAACGTGCGCGCATAGAAACCGAACTAGATTACGTGCAATCCAGATTTGATGCTGTTGCTGTTGCACATCACGAAAACTAAATAATCTTTCTTACATAAAAAATCCCCGGAGAGAATTTCTACGGGGATTTTTATTTATACTTGTAATCCTGGTTAACCAGGTTTTTGCATTTCCTGTATTATCTCCATGCCTTTATGTATAGCCTGCTCGTTCATCGGCAACAAACCATGATGACGTTCCGGCAAAGATTTCTTGAGCCCCAACATTACATTAGCCAGATCTACCATCGGACAGACCTTGAGAAGACCGCCCAATACAATCATATTGAATGCTTTTGTATTCTTCATTTGGGTAGCAGTATCTATCGCATCTATTTTATAGATGTAAATATCTTTTCTCGATGGCGCGCGTCTGAATCCATTCGGATCGTATATAAGTATACCTCCGGGTTTTACATGTGATTCGAACTTATCCAGAGAAGGCTGATTTAGAATGATCGCTATATCATATTCGTTCACAATAGGTGAACTTATTGTAGTGTCACTCAGTATAACTGTTACATTAGCTGTTCCTCCACGCTGCTCAGGGCCATAAGAGGGAAACCATGATACCTCTTTATCCTCCATCAGGCCGGAATAAGCCAATATCTTACCCATCGAGAGTACTCCTTGTCCACCAAAGCCTGCGATTATTATTTCTTGTGTCATGTATTCTTGGTTTAAATGTTTTTCAAATCGCCCATAGGATATACAGGGAACATATTCTCTACCATCCAATCATTAGAGGCTGCCGGAGTCATTTTCCATCCCGAACTACATGTGGATACTATTTCGACAATAGATGTACCTTTATTCTCCATTGCATTCTCAAAAGCTTTTCTGATCATACGCTTCGCTTTTTTTACAGCTGCTGCCGTATGCACACTTTGGCGTGTAGCTAAGCAAACACCATCCAGTAAAGCTAGCAGATCAAGTATTTTAAGAGGGTATCCATTCTCATGAATATCTCGTCCGTTAGGTGTAGTAGAAGTCTTCATCTTATCGAGGGTGGTAGGAGCCATTTGTCCTCCGGTCATACCATATATGCCATTATTAATAAAAATAATAGCAATATTCTCTCCCCTGTTGGCAGCATGTATAGTTTCGGCGGTACCAATTGCCGCTAAGTCGCCGTCTCCCTGGTACGTAAAAACCATTTTTTCGGGATTTAACCGCTTTACAGCCGTAGCTACAGCCGGTGCTCGCCCGTGCGCGGCCTCTTGCCAGTCTATATCGATATAACTGTATGCAAAGACACCGCATCCTACAGGAGCAATTCCTATTGTTGTTTCTTTAAGTCCCATTTCGTCCACAATCTCTGCAATGAGTTTGTGCACAACCCCATGAGAACAACCCGGACAGTAGTGCATCTCGGTATCGTTCATCAGTTCGGGCTTGGCATATACGAGGTTAGCCGGATCTATTATATTTGCGCTCATAATTATTAAACTTTGAATTTTATATAACGGCTTTATTATAAACCGAATTTATTCTCAAGAGCATCAACCACTTCGGAAGGAGTAGGCACAATACCTCCCATACGTCCGTAATGTTCAACCCTTACTTTTCCACTTACAGATAGACGGACATCTTCAACCATTTGCCCGGCATTCATTTCCACTGTAAGTATACCTTTTATCTTGGATGAATATTTATCAATTTCTTTAGAAGGAAATGGCCAAAGGGTAATAGGGCGAATAAGACCTACTTTTATACCTTTTGCACGAGCCAGTTCCATCGCTTTCTGACACAAGCGGGCAGCCGAACCAAAAGCCATTAATATATAGTCTGCATCTTCACAGTTGATTTCCTGATGCATGCATAATTCACTTTCTATTTTTTTATATTTAGCCTGTAAACGAAGATTATTAATCTCCATTTTCTGAGAATCCAGTTCAAGGGTTGTGATGATATTCGGTTTTCTGCTATCCGGTTTCCCTAAAGTAGCCCAGGGGCATTGCTCTCTTATTTCAGCATCTGTTCTTCTACGCTTATAAGCCGGAAGTTTCACTTTTTCCATCATCTGCCCTATTACACCATCGGTAAGAATCATTACCGGAGTTTGATATTTAAAGGCCAGATCGAATCCCAGTACTACAAAATCGGACATTTCCTGTACCGAGCTGGGAGCTAATGTTATCAATTTATAGTCGCCATGACCGCCACCCTTCACTGCCTGAAAATAATCAGCCTGGGAGGGTTGTATAGTACCTAATCCGGGACCGCCACGCATAACATTAACCAGCAGGCAAGGTAATTCGCCTGCCGCTATATACGATACGCCTTCGAGCATAAGGCTCATACCCGGGCTTGAAGATGTAGTCATTACAGCTTTTCCGCAACCGGCGCCACCGTACACCATATTAATAGACGCCGTTTCACTTTCAGCCTGAAGAACAACCATACCTGTTGTTTTCCAAGGGGCTTCGTTCATCAATGTCTCTAATATCTCCGACTGTGGAGTAATAGGATAACCGAAGTATCCATCAGCTCCATATCTGATTGCAGCATGAGCTATGGCTTCGTTGCCCTTCATTAAAAATATTTCTTCTGACATAAGCTTTTGATTGATTAAAAACGAATTATCTTTTTACTTTCGATACAGGGATAATTCGTAAACTATTCGATTTTTTTCTTATAAACGGTAAGGCATCCATCAGGACATACATATCCGCAATTGGCACATCCGATACAAGCGTCCGGATTTTTCATGTAAGCATAATGATAACCTTTACTATTTACATTACGAGGCTGTAATTCGAGGACATCGCAAGGGCACGACACTACACATAAATTACAACCTTTGCACCGCTCTTCGTTTACAACAACTGTTCCTTTTACTTTGGCCATTTCGATTTACTGTTTTTTTAGTAGAATGATCTCCAGACACAAAGGTATAGGTATTTATTTTTATTTCTTCCTCTTTTAGTCATAAAGATATTAAAAAAAACCATGTCTTTAAACATATTTTTGGGGCGTTAAATACTGAATATCAGATATTTATGAAATAAATGATTATTCTGTTAAGTTTTCAACCTTAAAATTGACAATTTGAAACAAATCCTGTGGTTTTATTTGTATTTGTAATCCCCTCTTACCTGCGCTTATATAAATAAATGAATGTTTTTCAACCGTTTTGTCAATATATGAGGGGTATTGCTTTTTCATTCCGATAGGAGAACAGGCTCCTCTGATATAACCTGTTACGGTCAATAAATCTTTCATCGGAATCATATCACAATTTTTATTTCCGGATACTTTAGCTGCGATTTTCAAGTTCAGTTCTTCGGCTCCGGGTATAATACAAACAAAATAACCCGACTTATCACCTTTCAGGACTAACGTTTTGAATACCTGATCCACAGGCTCATTAAGCTGTTCTGCCACATGAATTGCACTCAGGTCATCTTCATCAACGTCATAAGGTACCAGGTTATACTTTATTTTTTGCTTATCCAGCAACCTGATGGCATTTGTTTTGTCAATCTTCATTGATACTTGCTATTTCACATACTGAAACAATTAATTCTATGAGATGTTTCTGAAATTAATTATTTATAGCTTTCGATAACATTATTGGAGAAATTCGCAAATCTTGTCAAAAGTGAAGCGGAACTGCCGGTCTACCTCATCCGCTATCTTTGGCAGAGCCGGAAACGGATCTTCATGTATATATTTATACGGGTAATCTAACGTCTCTATCCTAACGGGAATATCCCTACAAATACCTTGTAGGGTATTTATAACTTCATAGGCAGGGACTACTTCATCATTAGCCAATGTTATTGCGTAAAACTGATGGCTCATTCTTCGGAAAGTTTCTTCACGTTCCAGAGTCAATGTTTTATAATTCAACATACTCCTAAAATTATTACCTTCAGGATGAGTATGCATATAATGACGAAGTACCTCATCCCGTCTCATATGGCTTTCTAAATGCTCGACAACATAAGAGTACAGGCTTACATTCGCCTCACTATCGAGGATAAATTTCGATACCGGTGACAAACGATTGAATACCGCCCCACCGCAAAACGTAGCATACTTAGAATTAGTAAAATGGCCATCTTTATTGCTCATCATCAGTATTTCGCCAAGAAAAGTACCAATAGAATAAGAAAAAAAGTCTATCGATGCATCGGGTTCGATGGCAGGATGGCGCCCTTCCTTCATCGCTTCTACAAAATCGATTACATCGTAATAGGTTTGCAATCCCGACCAGATAAACCGTTGAGGCTTATTATGTAATCGTGTGCTGATAGCTACATTCGACAGGCTCGAGCAGATTACATCGGGATGACGCTCTTTTCTTTGCTCACTCACCCGGTACATTTCGCGGGTACTACTCCATGCGGCCGGAGCCCTGTTCATATGAAAGGCGATAGGAAACATTACAATGGACTTGCCCGTTTTCCCGGCAATGTATGTAGCCCATGGCAAGTATTTATACCACGTTTTTTCGTTGAATCCGTGAAACATGAATATTATACCTTTAGCTTTCTGTTCCTTTTCGGGCATAATCATATGATAACGGAACTTAATATTCTCCCCTATTTCCGAATCTTTCTTATTCAACATCCTTTGAATAACATCCGGTTCATAATCCTGAGGGAGACCGGGTATATATTCATAATCGTCATTATTTCCCAGTCCACCGGGAAGAATAAAACGATAATTCGATTCGAAAGTATAGTTCCGCATTACCAGATTATTGTCTATTACTATTTCACTATCTGTGTAATTCTCTATCTTTTTGAGATGATTAAAAAGATCTATATACTTCATATCCATCCATTTTATTTTTTATCTATCAATAATTGGTGTCCAATACGACAATATAAACATTTTTTGAGTTCACAATATTCTCTTTTCAATTGGATAATGGCTTGTGAATCCGCCGCATTATTTAAAGGCATTTTCAGTTTTGAAAAACTCTTGGTTATACTATTCTGTTCGGGCTTCAACATCTCCAAGAATTGTAAGGCGCGATCGCAATGCACTTCACTATTTATGGACTTTCCGTAAATGAACAAAATAGGCGCGATTGTATTTATCAGTATTATATCAAGTGATGAATCGCCAAGATATTTTGATTTCTTCGGCGAAGACTGTCCGAATGTATAATGAGTCTGCCAATATTCCGATGCATTAACATGAAACATCAACCGTATGCGTCCAATATCGGTGCATTCGATAATTTTAGAAAATAATCCATAAGAACTATGTAATAAAGCCGCAAGCTGGGCGATCCTTATTTGAGGAAAAGCCGTTGGCCGCGTCCTTAAACTTTTGAATATATATGATTCTAACGGTTTCAGCTCGTATTTATTTTTCAGGAACTCGTATTCTTTTTTCAGCAAAGAAAAATAGTTATCCGAAACTTTTACATCTTCTAATATACCCGCCTGACCAAATAACAAAGCTTCTATCTGAACAAGATTATCTCCCTGTTTCTGTATATATCTTAGTGGAAGACTTAAAGCAAGCCGTTCGAAAGAATCGGAATTCAATCCGAAACCAAAATTACGGGAAAGCAAGACATAAAACACATCCTCCCACGAATTATTAAAACGCTCAAGTAATATTTGTATATTATTTGACTTTCGTTCCAAACGCTCGATCAGCAAACTACGCATCCAGGAGTTAAGATGAAAAGACGGCATGGACGCAATATAATTGCAACAGGGGATATCGGTATTGGAATGGATCAGAAAATCGTAATTTTCTTTTATAGATTCAGGATAGGCTATTTCACACTGAAGGACAGATTGCCCGGCTTCGTTAACTACTTCGCAATTTGCTTTCTCTACAACATGGAGGATCACCGAATTATAATTCTTATTCGTATGATGTTTATGTCTTACCCAATCATCGGAAGAAATATGAATCTCTACATTTCCCGCCCAGACTTTATCGCCTATCTTGATTTTCGCATTAAAGAAATCAGGGCCTTCGTTGGTATTTGATAAACCGACATCTATCACCTCAATCTGTTGTCCATCTGTCGTTCTAAGATCTTTTCGAAACAATCGAAATTTCCATATGTAGTGTAAAATGTCTTCCATAAATATTGTACTATAATATTAGTATGTCCACTGTTAACTGTTGACTGCTAACTGCTAACTGCTTACTGTTAACTGTTGACTGTTGACTGTATTTATAATCCTGTTATTCCCATTTTTTTCATCAAAAAACTTGCATTCATATTTTGGGCAATTCCTTCCCTTATCTGATAAGTAAATGACAATTGTTCGTCTTTTATATCGGCTTCGAAACGGTAATTCTTTATTGCATCGGGAAATTCCTTTTCCAGATTTCCTAAAACAAGATCATGTGTTGCGATAATACCGTTCCCATTCAACGACACCAATTGCTTCATTAAAGCGATGGAACCTTTTTGTTTATCTTCGGAATTAGTACCTTTTAGTATTTCGTCCAGAATAATGAATAATTGCTCACCCGATTGCAACCGGTCAATAATCATTTTCAGACGCTTAAGTTCTGCAAAAAAATAAGATTCGTTATCAGTCAACGAATCGGAAGTACGGAGATTTGTTACCAGTCTGAATGGATAAAACTTTAAAGAACTTGCACAAACCGGAGCTCCGGCACAAGCTAGCGTTAAATTTATGCCAACAGTACGCAGATAGGTACTCTTTCCTGCCATATTTGCTCCTGTGACTACAAGGAAAAATGGATTTTTATTTACCGCAACATCATTACGCACACAAACACTTCTATTAATCAGAGGATGTCCTAATTCTTTTCCATCGAAAACAAATGTATCTGAAACCTCCGGATAAATATAATCAGGGTGATTGTATGCATAAAAGGCAAATGATACCAGGCTGTCAAATTCTGCTAATACCTTTAGCCATGTAGCGACATTATCTTTATGCTGTAATATCCAATTTTCTATCCTTATCGCATAGTAAATATTCCAAAAGAATACAGGATTAAGAAGTATCAGCCCTAAAACGTTGAAAGACTGGTCAAGATTGTTGCTATACGATTTCAATTGGTGTATTGCTGAAGATGCCGGTTCGTTACCTTTTATCTTCTCTTGCATCTCCTTTAACATCGAGGAACTGAACTGCTCTGTTTCTATAATCTTCAAAAGCCGGGAATATCTTTCTAAAACACTCATCCGCTTTTCAAACAGGTTCATTTTCTCTTTTATATCCTTCAACGGAACAAGACTTAACATAAAAGCTAAAGACCAACACATCCCCACAACGGAGAAAGGTATTACCTCTAAAACATATAATACAGTAACTACGGCAAAAACAACAGGGATAATATATACAAAGTATCTCCAGAAACTCTTAGCAAGGGACTTGGTCTGCATAAATTGCTGCGAAAAATAATGAATATCCAGGTCTTCTGTTTCGCTCAGTTGACCCGTTACCCTAAAACGGTTAAGAAGACCGGAATCAGCGCTCAACTCTTTCACCGCATCCTGATGACCTACGATATCTGCTTTTCTTTCATAAGTATCGAGTAAAGAATCCGCCAGCCTGTTTTTTCCGAAAGAAGTAACAGTCCTGTTAATGGATTGAAAAAACGAACGATTACCGAACATATCCAGATCGAGACTATAACTATGGTCACCATCAGCCTTTTCGGGAGCCCCGTCAAACGCGGAAAAGTCATAATCGATTCCGTTCAGTTCATTTTCAGCATTCCGGATAAGCAGTTCACAATACCTCTTTTGCAAGAAAAGCTTATAGTGATATTTCATAAAAAAAAGGAATAACATGATAGAAAATCCAACAGACAATAAAACAATTGAGGTTTGCCCCCAAAACAGGTAACAGAGAGAAATACAAACCAACACGATCACAAGCCTGATAGTTCCTGTTTGAAATATATCTTTTTTCAATTTTGAAAGTTTTGCACTTTCCGACTCAATAAGTTTTTTATACGATTCCTTTACTTCGTCCAATGTCATATCTATAGCTTAAAATAATTCGTGTAATACATCCAACGATTTCAAGGCCGGAAAATCGTAAAGATGTAAACGATAATATTCAATTATTCTGTTTATAATTATTATCCGGTCTTGCCTTGTGAAGACAAAATGGTGCATATTCTCGTAAGATACGCGTGCCAGCAAAGATAATACTTTACTCTCTTGCCTGTTAAGAAAATGCCTGTGTAATGGTTGAAAAGAAACAAATTCACCATTTATCATATCGAACAGGCCATTATCCTTATATTCTTCCAAATTGGGATAAAAACCCAAAAAGTGACTAAGTTTGAGCATAAAAACCAGATGATAGTTTGCTATACTCTTATCTGTCATGTCTAATATTTGCACCGATTGACAGAGGAATTCGAAGATCAGTTTATCACTGGTATCGCGTAAAACCCTGGTAAGAAACTCGGAAAGGAAAAATGCCATTGACGTTTTTGCCAGATCGCCCGAAATACTATACAAGTGAGTATCGATCCGAGCCTCTCGTATACGCTGGATATCGCGTGAAACCTGATGTTCCACCTCCATATCGAGTATTGCCAAGGGAGAGAATAAAGAACGAGGCGCCTTTGAGCTTTTACCTTTAGTTTTGGAAACCATATAAGTCACCCGGCCGAAAGATTCGGTAAAAACTTGGGCAAGAATATACTTGTCGTTATAATTTATCGTATTCAGAACTAAACCTCTGGTTTTATAAAGCACTTCTACAATCGTTTTATTTTAACAAATGTACAATACATATTCGAAAAACGGAGGCTCTTAAAGAATAATTAGCTAACTTCGCAGTCAATAAACAGAGTGTCATGTCTAAAAATATAAAGAACATCTTATTCGATCTGGGTGGAGTAATTATAACCCTGAACAAACAAAACGCATTAGATCGCTTTACTGAAATAGGGTTCCCTAACATAGAAGATTATCTGGGAGAATTTCGTCAAAACGGTATATTCCTGGAATATGAAGAGGGCAAAATTTCACCCGAAAATTTTTATAAAGAATTTCGCAGATTATCAGGGAACGAAAACATCCCGGCCGAAGATATAGATTCAGGATGGCTTGCCTTTTTAGCAGGTATTCCGGAATACAAATTTAAGTTGCTAAAAGATTTACGCAAAAAGTATAAGGTCTACTTGTTAAGCAATACCAATCCTTCGATTATGGGATGGGCTTTATCAAAAGACTTTTCTCCTGAAGGGCTGGCGATGGATGCCTATTTCGACAAGTGTTATCTTTCTTTTCAGATAGGATGCGCTAAACCGGATAGAGAGATTTTTGACTTTATCACGGATGATTCGGGAATGATCCCAAGTGAAACCCTTTTTCTTGACGATGGAAAAGCCAATATAGAAATGGCGAACGAGATAGGATTCAAAACGTATCAGGTAGATCAGACCGAGGATTTAAGAAAAGTATTTACTGACAGGGGATTACTATAAACTACATATATGCTGCTTATTGACAAAGAGCATAAGATAGACCATCCGCCATTAGTGGCTACCATCGGTTTTTTCGATGGAGTACATATTGGACACCGTTTTCTGATAGATCAGATAAAACGGGAAGCCGCGTCGCGAAATTTGCCTACTGCCGTAATTACCTTTCTTGTACATCCGAGAAAGGTATTGCAAAAAGATTACCAACCGGCTTTGCTTTGCGGCTTCGAGGAAAAGGTGACCCGTTTGGAGAGTACAGGTATAGACTATTGTGCCTGCCTCGATTTTACGGTAGAAATATCAAAGCTATCGGCGCAGGAGTATATGAAGAATATCCTCAAGGATGAGTTGCATGTAGATACCCTGGTTATAGGTTATGACCATCGTTTCGGATACAATAGAGAAGATGGCTTTGACGATTATAAGCGATACGGTAAGGAGATCGGCATCGATGTCGTTAAAGCAGAAGAACTTACCGGGCACGGGCATGTTAGTTCATCCCGCATACGCCGTTTGTTAGGAGAAGGACAAGTACGTATGGCAGCTGATTTACTTTCATATAACTATACTATATCGGGTAAAATCGTCGAAGGCTTTAAAGTAGGGCGTACAATAGGTTTCCCTACCGCAAATATACAAATATGGGAAACTTACAAAGTTGTACCGGCTTTTGGTGTATATGCCGTATATGTGCATGTGGATAATCAACAATACGATGGTATGCTTTATATAGGAAGGCGTCCGACTCTGCATAATGGAGATAATATAAGCATCGAAGTAAACCTCTTTGATTTTGACGGAGACCTTTATAATAAGGATCTTACAGCTGAATTTCTCGATTTTATCCGTCCTGATGAAAAATTTTCAGATGTAGAAACTTTAATAGAACATATAAGAAGGGATAAAGATAGAGTAAAAGATGTTATTCAAAGATACAAACGACTGAATCCATAAGCGTTACAGCAAAATGACGGACAAAATTCTTAAAATAACATTTAATACAAAAAAATAATCACCTAAAACATTAAATTACTGAATTTTATTTTTACATTTGCCCTTGCATTAGAGTTCTTATTATTTGTAGTTTAAATTTTTCTTTTCAAGTCGCCTTTCCTTTATCTGGTAACCTTTCTTGTCTAGTCTATTTTAGCTTCCGTTTTATTTACTTCTTCTGCAAAATATATTTAATATTTAATTTTATTTTTTTACGATGAACATTTTTATTGCAGGGTTGAGCTACAGCATCAACGACAACGATCTGAAAGATCTATTCAATGAATACGGAGAAATCTCTTCAGCAAAAGTTATTATGGACAGAGCTACCGGCCGTTCTAAAGGTTATGGTTTTGTTGAATTGGCGGACGATGCAGCTGGCCAAAAAGCTATCGAAGAACTAAACGGTGCTGAATATGACGGCAGAACTATTTCTGTTTCGGAAGCTCGTCCTCGTACAGAAGGAAGCGATCGTCCACGCAGAAACTTCGACAACAACAGAGGTGGAAACGGTGGATTTAGAAGACGTGAATATTAATCGGCTTTTAGATATTAGAAAAAAGCTACCTTTTCAGGTAGCTTTTTTTTATTTTTACTGTTCCGGCTATTATTTTGTAGTAACAGAAAAAACTTCCTCACCGGCAGGTCTGCTTTGATCCATATTATAATCAGGGCTATATTGTCCGGCAGGCATATCCGTAAGGGTATAAAAGTTTGCGGCACGAGCCACCTTAACATGAGGTGTAGCCGCGGTATTGATAGCATTGGCAGCCATACCAACCAATGCACCCAAAAGTCCTCCCCCACTGGTATTTAAAGATGTATCGTAAACGATATTACCCTTTCTGTGGAAGATTTCCTTATTGTCTGTTGTTGATTTCAGTGAATATTCGACTTCTACTCTTACGCTGGATGCAGCAGCAGCTTTTTCCCATTTTGTTATGGTAGTAAATAGCACCGCATCTGCCCCCAATATTTCTTTAAATTTACTCAAACTACCATCTTTATACAATTCGGCATCATAAGCGCTCTCTGATTTGAACATTTCCATAGTTAAGAACGCAGGAAAAACATAATATCCTCTTTCGGCCAAGGGTTGAGACAAAGTAAAGAAAAGATATTCCTTGGCATCCACATTATTCGTCTTGTTGATAGGAGGCATTACTGCTATACTAAGAGGATGCTGACCATACATTGCCGCATACATATCGGCTTTTGTATGTTTACTTGTTGTGGTACATGAAGACAATGCCGATATTGCCAGTAGTACGATTATAAATAATTTAGTTGCTTTCATTCTCTAATTTTTTAATGATTCGTGACATAAAGGCTGCTGATTCAGGGTATAATGCTACTTCTCTTTTCATCATAGCAATGCCCTCTGCCTTCTTTCCTTTTTTAATAAGTAAATACCCATAATCGGCACAAATGCCCGGAGGAATCGTCTGCCTTGTACCTGTTTGCTTATTTATCATCGCCTCATAGGTTTTCAATAAATCGTCAAGACTGGCATCAGTACTGTTTTTTACATAATCGTAAGCCTCTTGTTGATAGTTTCCCCAGTTATACAAAGTCTTCTTCGAAGGAGTACAACTAACTACCAATAGGGCAAACATAAAGATTGACCCTACAATCAATTTTTTCATAAATTATAAATTAGTTTATTAGTATTTAAGGTAATTGTATTTTGCGAGTTTCTTGTGTTCCCAGCATGACGTCTTTTTCGAACAAAACGTCACCTCTGTATACTACTTTCACGTGTCGTTTTCCTGTTTTTATAACATATACATTTCCCTTCACGGTCTTACTTTGTATCAGGTTAACTTTCGCATTGAACGGAGCATCATTATCTACATAGACATCTACTCCGTCAGAATATTTATCAGCGCTTCCTTTTACTATTGTAAACTGTAGATAAGCCTGATTCTCGAGACCTTTCGACTCTGTTGTTCTTCCTGCTGTACATGCGCTTAATGCAAATATGGTAACTATTACCATTACCATCCAGATATATTTTTTCATTTCTTTATCTCCTCTATATAATAGTTATCCAATTTATTTGTATCAATTTGTCCGGCGGTAAATTCCACCAAAGAAAATTCCGATTGAGGGTTATCGCCACCAGTCAAAGTTATCTTTATTTTACCTACTTCCTTGCCGGGTAATTCCATAGTCATCCCTGTTTGAGGATTTTTTACTGAACGCCCTTTTTCTTTTACAATAAAGGTATCTCCAACCGATATACCCTGGCTTTGGCCTCCTGTTATATAGACATCATCACCGTCCACTGTGAGGAAATAGGCTTTCCATGGACGATCCATACAATTATTTATAACATTTTCAACGAGTTTGGATATGGCAACCGATATAGCCTTATCGCTCAAGGTTGCATCAAAATCGGCTGAAGCCCCAACTCCTAATGTAGACTTACTTTTTAGCTCGGCATCACCCTTTGCTTCTTCCGAATATATAATTTGCCCTGAAGAAACGTCAATAAGCCTTATATTAACGGCAGCCTCTGCTACTTGCGTCTTGGTACGGGTGAATACACCTGCATCTCCAAGATTTTTCCTGCCAAACTCTGTTATAGAACCTACGATGATGTAGTCAGCTCCAACACTTTTAAAATCACCGCCTTTTTCATTTTCGGCCAAAATTTTATCCAAATCGGAACGTTCCAATAAAATAAATTTATCACTGGCAGCTAATTTGTTCGATAAGATGTCCAAAGCTTGTTTTGCCATAGGATCATTCTCTTTATCATAGAATATGCCCTTACCATATTGCGTTTCGTTAGAGAAACGTGCAATAGCAACTTTTCTTTTTAGTGTTTTACCTTGCTCTTTTCCTTCCTGCACTTGTAACTCTATGTGTGTTTCTTTCTTCTGGGCATAAGAAGATAGCGCAATAAATAAAGTCAGGCCAAGGCATAAAATGCGATAATTCTTCATAAATAAAATTTTATAGATAAATAGTTATGCAATAATAAAAAGTTTTTTCCAAATAAGATGAAAATTATCAAGAATACTTCATCCATTTATTTTATCGCGCATTTCTTTAGCTATAAACCAAATAATACAAAATGCGATATAAATGAAGACCAGATACATAATTCCTCCCAAATGATGTAGATATATCACAGCGAATGCTACCATAATAATACCTCCGGTAACAGATAATGCCTGCCACAAACGCGTCATTATATCCAGCTTTTCACCCCATACTTTAGGACGGAACACCCAATCTATAGGCTTAGTAAAAGCATTAAGTAACAATATGGAGTAAGACATATACTCATAACGTACATCGTTGAGGATACAGATAATAGCAACAACCCCTATCATTGCGCCATAATACAGCTTCCCGTATTTAGTAGATGCGCTGGAAGGCATATCTGTTGCCATAAAGATAGCACCCAGCAACAAGCCTCCTAATGAAAACTGTATATTATAACCGGAGAAGATAAATAGAAGAGCGGTAAAAGCGACCAATAATGCAAACGGAATATGCCACGAGATGCGCCGCCTCAGGAGTAAAAATAAGCCGCCTAGCACCAAAAAGAATATAGAATACTCTCCTATTGCCCCCGATGCTTTGAAAAACAACTGATTAAAGAATTCATCTCCGAAAATGTTTATTTCCTGTAAATTAACAGCTGTTTTGTCGTACCATATAGTTCTGGAGGTCATTACCACAGGGAAAAACACAGTCATAAATTCCCGGCCCACAAGAGCCGGATTAAAGATATTCCGTCCTAAACCTCCCCACAGTAACTTTCCGAAAAGGACAGCCATAGCCCCACCAAATGCAACAATATGTAATGGTGTAAAAGGTGCTATGGTAAAGGCTAGCAGTATACCCGTTATAATAGCTGAGCCGTCAGATACAGAATCGGTATGTTTAAAAAATATAGCAGAGAAAATAAATTCGGTAACTAACGCACTTCCTACAGCTACAAGCACAACCATCAACGGTACATAACCAAAAGCGAAATATGACATCACGACACAAGGTAGTAACGCTAAGATCACATCAGTCATTACCTTGCCGGGACTATCGTCTTTTCGTATAAAAGGAGCGTATATTGTTTTATTGTATTGCATTAGCCAACTGTTTTAATTTCATTTTCCCTTCTTTTATACTCTCAATAAGTGGCACATTGCTCGGACAAATATATTCACATGCGGCACATTCTATACAGCTGCTTATGCTGTACTTTTCCAGATTAAAGTATTTGCCCCTTCTGAAATATTCTTCAAACTTCATGGGCATCAAGCGCATTGGACATACATCCACACAGTAGCCGCACGATATACAATTGCTCCGCTTAAATTTCTCTTTTTTCAGGAACAAAACGCCGCCGCTTCCTTTTGTGACAGGTATAGACCAGTCCGTTATTGCTTTACCCATCATAGGCCCGCCCAAAACGATCGTCTTATTATTAGTAGTAAGCCCGAGCAAGTTGAGGATATGACCGATAGGTGTCCCTATTTTCACTTCAAAATTGCCGTAATATTCAGACCTCTCACCCGATATGGTTATTATACGGCTGATGACAGGCTTGCGGTTTACGACAGCTTCATACACCGCATCTATTGTACCAACATTATTTACAATAACGCCTGCATCGCGGGGACGTTGATTGCGACGTATTTCAATACCTGTCACCGATTTTATAAGCTGCAATTCTCCTCCCTGAGGATATTCATTGGGAAGTACAAAAACCCTGATTTTTTCAAATTCCTTCTTGCGGAGAAACGGAGAAAAAATCTTTTGTAATTCTTTATTCTGCTCCTCAATAGCTATAACAATATCTTCTGCTTGCAGGATACTGTTCAGTATATTGATTCCCTGGAATAACTTTTCTGTCCTTTCGGCCATGAGAGCATAATCGGCTGTAAGGTATGGCTCACATTCCGCGCCATTAATGATGAATGTATTTATGTGTCGTCCTTCCAGCCTGTACTTAGTTGCTGTCGGAAATTGAGCGCCTCCTTCTCCTGCAACTCCCGCTTTTTCGATCAGGTCTATTATTTGCTCCGGAGTATATTCCGGCTTTTCCTCTTGGTACTCTATTTTTGTTTCCTTAAAATCATTTTTTATAACAATAGTGAGCAATGACTGCCCATCTGCCTGGGGATATTCTTTTATATCATGAACTATACCCGATACAGGAGAGTGAACATTAGATGCCCAACCCGCACCTTCGGGTATTTGAGCTATCAACTGATATTGCCTGACAGCATCTCCTATTTTTACAATAGGAACCGGAACACTACCCGCATATTTTAACAGGGGCATGTATAAAAAAGGAGCGTCAGCCAACGGCTGTATCAGCATCTCTTTCGTTTTTCCTTTCATCGAAAATATATGCATCATAAGCTAATTATGATAATATGAGAACCCTTCGGTGCAAGCGACCCGACCGCCCTCATCCATTATGTAACCTTCTAACTTATAGTA
This sequence comes from Dysgonomonas reticulitermitis, assembly GCF_054601275.1. Classification (NCBI taxonomy): domain Bacteria; kingdom Pseudomonadati; phylum Bacteroidota; class Bacteroidia; order Bacteroidales; family Dysgonomonadaceae; genus Dysgonomonas; species Dysgonomonas reticulitermitis. Next base: position 40,882 of record NZ_BAAHWU010000023.1, read on the forward strand.
TTCAGATAAAGAATCCATCTTTTTCAAGAATCCCCGGGGCGTTTCGTTAAACAATCCTGTGGAAACAATATCTCCCACCATACAACTATCGCTTACAATACCGACTTGTTTGTTGAATGACGGGTAACCCGTAACGGGATTCAAAATATGCCCGTATTGTTTCCCCTCTATATTGATATGAGTTTTCGATTGAGAGGATGTCGAATAACAACAGTTCGCGATATTCAAATCAAATAATAAAGATTCATCGTCGGGATTCCCAGCCGTCACCTTCCATGACGGATGAGCCTCATCGTTCAGGGCATAAATAGTGCTCCCCCCTGCATTGATTATAGCATCAGAAATACCCATTTCTTTCATTTTCCCGATAAGCTTGTCCACGGCATATGCTTTGATAAACGAACCTGTTATGATTTCCTGCCCTTCGGCTATTCGAACCTTATTGTCCAATATTTCTATTTTTCTATAATCCACCAAAGGTTTTATGGAATCGATTTCCTGCCGGGAGGGTACGTTCCATTGATCCTCTTTATAAAAGCCCCATAGCCGTATAAGCGGCATAATTGTTATATCATACGTACCATCAAAGAAACCGGACAAAAAGATTACCTCTTTTAAAATTTTCACAGTCTCATCATTTACATTGACAAAGCAACCCGGGGATTTATTTATCTGGTCAATGTACGATCCTTGCCGGTACGAATTATAGTACCTGTCAACATCTTCCAATACTGCAAATAACGTATCAAAAACAGAATCATCATAAAAAACAGAGATTTTTATCTTTATATGGGCATGAAAAAGGAATCTCATTTGTGCCTTATATAACCGGTCTATACTCATTGAGTAGCTGAAGATTTTTCCGGAGTCTCTTTTTCTATTACAGTTTGCACCTCAATTTTTGTCTCTTTATCTTTTTCCTTTTTCTTCTCAATTGGCAAAGCAACCTTGTTCGTTTTTACAAGCTCTTCTTTTTTCTCGGAATTTTCAGCCTGCCCGGCTTCTTGTTGCTGTTTCAAATTTTTCTCTAAGGCCTTCAATATAGGTGAAATTCCACCTTTAGCAGAAATTGCCCCTTCATTATTTGTAGCGGCATTCGCTCTATATCCCCAAACAATTAGAACTATTCCAAATAAGAAAAGACCAACTTTTCTTATGACTTCCATTACATTGTTCATACTTACAATAAGTTATATTTACAAATGTAGAATATATGCTTGATTTGATGAAAAAGATTAACTATTTATAATAAAAAATCGTACTTTTGCCCGGAAAACAATTCTTAATAGATTCATGCGAAAAATAGCAGTATTTGCGATCATCCTGATTTGCAGCTTTATCAAAACTTATGGTTCAACATATCCACAACCTACAGACGATGGAAATAAATTTGAACTTTCACGTTTCATTTTGACAGATGGTAAAATAAGACATCTTACATCGGACATCAGCAATATGATTTTCAACAGAAAAAGTGGATTCAAATGGCCCATGACAAAAATTATTTTTTCGAAAGATAAAAATAATAACGATATACTCAGGCTCGACATAACAGCTTTGGACAACGAATGGAATAAAATAATAGAACCGGGAGAAAAGCCGTATGGTTATTTTATTATAAATAACCGACTATTTGTTATCTCAACAAAAGAAGACTCGCCTATAGACCTCACTCAATATTTCGAACCGATAGAAGATGGGGAACGGACATTCAGCAATACAAAATGTAAAATCCAGATAAAAAATCCTAAATGGGTTTATCAATGTGACGACACTTCTATATTTGCCCGAAAATTACAAGAAAGTAATCTTGAAGCTTTAGGGCGATAAGAAAATGATAAAACAAGAAAGGCCTGGATTGTCCAGGCCTTTCTTGTTTTATAGTTCATTTACTAATTATCAAAGTTTACTCGCCAGACTTTTGGGAATATAAAATGTATCGTTCTTGTCGATGTAAACTGTCACCGAATTCAGAGTAATAAGTTTACCATTCAAATAAGCAACGGATTTGAACGCAGGTATTGTTAATACATCCTTACCTTTTTTCACTTTCAATACAGGAAAGTCCGTACTTTTATCAATTGAGTATTCTAATCCTTTGAACACATCGGTATGCTTTGCAAATATCTCATTCGTCATTTCGGTCAATGAAGTTTTCAGCCCCATGGCATCGAATAAATACTGATTGATTTCCCTATTAGTATTCATTCCTATCGGCAAATCCCCTTTCGGATGATATGCTGCCAAAAACACTTCTTCTCCCGTATGTCCTCCGGTAGTAAAGCCAAAATATGTATGTGCATTCATAATATTTATAATACTCGATACCATATTAACGCTGTTGCCTACTTTCATATAATCACTTTCGTGTTTATAATTCTTGGAGTTCAAAAGTAAACTCAACTCTTCGTCTGTCAAATCGATATTCGTATATTCTTTAAATACACTCTTAAATTGGCCGGGATCGGTCTTCAACAAAATTCTTTCAAGTCCCTCTCCTGTTTTTTTATATTGCGAAACATTCTTGAAAAGTTGGTCTTTTGTAGCCTTATCATACGATTTCAAGTCTCTGCGACCAATCGTAAATCCGCTGTTGCCATGATCGGGAAGAATTATTACAGTTGTTTTTCCGTTCTTCCTGGCAAAATCCATTACTTTAGCCACAGCCTTGTCGAATGCAAGAAATTCAGTAATACAACCTACCGCGTCATTTCCGTGAGCGCTCCAGTCGACCTTACTACCCTCTACCATTAAGAAAAATCCATTTTCATTTTGGGATAATCTATCCAGAGCCTTCTCTGTCATTTCGGCAAGAGATGGTATTTGAGTATCATCTCTGTCCAAGTCGTAAGGATGTTCCCTGTCACAAAACAGCGCCCAAATTTTTTCTTTCCCCTTAAAATTACGAAAAGTATTTACGTCATCTTGAATAAGAGTAGTACCTGTACTTTTAAAATACTGTTTTATATCGTCTGTAATTATAGAATTACCCCCGCCAAACATAACATCCAAATTCTGATAAGCCATTTGAGATGCAATATATGGATATTTACCTCTTGCATAATAATGAGCCGAACAGTCAGCCGGTGTTGCATGAGGAAATTCGACGGTAACAACCAAGCCTGTAGATTTATTTTGCTGATATTTGGCCGCTTCTAAAATAGTAGCCAAAGGCTGGTAAGCCATAGTAGGGTCAACAGGGACAAGATCGTTAGCAGGGTCTGCAACCGGATAAATAGCGACATTGCCCGTTTGCTGAGGCATACCCGTCATATAGCATGAAGTGGTGGGCGCAGAATCGCCGATAGGCGCATTTGATGAAAAAGTTTTTACAGTGCCGCACAAGTAAGGGTCGATAGCCAGATTATCGCCTCCCAGATTATTGTATATCTGATACCAGCGGGCGGCTGAAACCACTCCAATGGATGTTCCATCGGGAATCATTACAATAACATTTTTTGTTGGCTTAACTTGTCTCCGGTATTGCTGTTGAGCCCATGCAGTCGAAAAAATGAACAGGAGCATTAAGCTCACACAAATCTTTTTCATACTTTCACTATTTAGTTGATTAATATTCTCACAAAGTTACAAAACAAAATATAAGTTGTCCGGCAAAGTTATCTTAAGTATTTTAAAAAATATTGATGTATCTTTGCATCTTAACAAAAAAGTGATAATTTGACTAATGGAGAATAAAAAGCCTCTGATACTAATTACAAATGACGACGGCTTCTTAGCCAAGGGAATAGAGGCCCTCATTGAAAGCGTAAAAGATTTAGGAGAAATAATCGTTGTTGCTCCCGATGGTCCGCGTTCGGGCATGTCGAGTGCAATTACATCGTTACAACCTCTTCGCGTGCACTTAGAGAAAGAAGAAAAAAATTTAAAAATATACAGCTGTACGGGTACCCCTGTCGATTGTGTAAAGCTTGGCATCAGCCAGTTGGCAGACCGCAAACCTGACATCGTCCTTTCGGGTGTAAATCATGGATCTAATGCCGCCGTTGCCGTATTGTATTCGGGAACGATGGGCGCAGCGCTCGAAGGTGCCTTATTTAAGATTCCGGCAGTAGGATTTTCCATATTAGATCATGCCCACAACGCCGATTTTACATATACAAAAGAGTATATAAGAATCATAACCAAACAGGTGCTGGAAGAAGGATTGCCGATAGGCACTTGCCTGAATGTAAACATACCGAAAGGGAATAGCCTGAAAGGTATCCGGATATGTAAGCAAACTCCGGGACAATGGATCAAAGAGTTCTTGAAATCGAAAGACGGAGCTAACCATGATGTCTTTTGGCTAACAGGTGAATTTGCAAATGATACGCCTGACGATGAGATGACTGACGAGTGGGCTTTGGCTAACAGGTATGTGTCTGTGGTACCTGTCAAGGTGGATATGACCAACCACGAACATCTGGGGACAATAAAAAGTTGGGAAAAACTCGTATGAGTCAGTAGTAAGTAGTAAGTAGTAAGTAGTGTACTGGAAATAATTAAATCTTTAAATTTTTAAATCTTGAAATATTGAAATATTTTCTGGTAGCGGGAGAAGCCTCAGGTGATTTGCACGGATCGAACCTGATGGCGGCATTGAAAGAACAAGACACGAATGCGGAGTTTTGTTTTCTGGGAGGAGATCTTATGCAGGCCCGAGGAGGTAAACTCGTAAAGCATTACCGCGAAATGGCTTTTATGGGCTTCATTCCTGTGCTAATGAATCTCCGGACTATTCTCCGCAACATGAAAATGTGCCGGAAAGAAATTATAAAGTTTCGGCCTGATGTCCTTATACTTATCGACTATCCTGGGTTTAACCTGAAAATAGCTAAATATATAAAGACACATACCCAAATTCCTGTATACTATTATATTTCGCCAAAAGTCTGGGCATGGAAAGAGTATAGGGTCAAATCGTTCAAGAAGTATGTAGACGAAATGCTTTCCATACTTCCTTTCGAAGTGGACTTTTATAAAAAGCATAACTATCATATCGACTATGTAGGGAATCCCGTTGTAGATGCAGTAGCCAACTTCAAGAAGGAAAATATAAACGACCTGAAGTATAGTTTTATTATAGAAAACAAACTCGAAAACAAACCTATTATTGCCCTGTTAGCCGGAAGCAGAAAACAAGAGATAAAAGACAACCTTCCTGCAATGCTGGAATCGATAGAACCTTTCAAGGATTATCAGGCAGTAATAGCAGGCGCTCCGGGAATAGATCCCCAATATTACAATAAATACATAGGGAACAAAAATTGTAAGATTGTTTTTGGGCAAACATACCGGTTACTCGAATACGCGAAAGTCGCGCTCGTTACATCGGGAACCGCGACGCTGGAAACGGCTTTATTCAGAGTGCCGCAGGTAGTTTGTTATAAAACGCCAATCCCAAAAGTAGTATATTGGGTTTTCAAGAATATATTGCATACCAAATATATTTCCCTGGTCAATCTGATTGCGGGCAGAGTTGTGGTGCAGGAATTATTTTCTAAATTTTTCTCTGTTTCCTCTATCAGGAATGAAGTAGATAAATTGCTCAATGACAGTCTTTACCGGAATAAAATGATAGAGGACTATGATGAGATAATAGATATATTGGGGAAACCGGGCGCTTCTTCCCGTGCAGCAAACATTATCGCACATAAAATAAAAAAGAGAGAAGATTAACCTTCTCTCTTTTCTTTCTCTTTATATTCAAGTTTTAATATGCCCACTTTAAATAAACGGCTCCATATGTAAATCCCGCGCCAAATGCGGTAAGGATAATATTATCTCCTTTCTTCAACTGTGATTCCCATTCGTAAAGGCAAACAGGGATAGTTCCGGCGCTGGTATTTCCATATTTTTGAATATTCACCATCACTTTTTCGGAAGGTAATCCCATACGATTGCCAACAGCTTCTATGATACGTATATTGGCCTGATGAGGAACCAACCATGCTATATCATCTTTTGTAAGATGATTCTTCTCCATTATTTCAACAGAAACATCAGCCATTTTCGATACGGCATGCTTAAACACGACCTGACCATCCTGATATACATAATGCATACTTTTGTCTACTGTTTCGTACGATGCCGGATATACAGAGCCTCCGCCACGCATATGCAGATGAGGAATGCCAACTCCATCGACATGCAATATAGAATCCATTACTCCAACTTCTTCTTCTGTAGGCTCCAGCATTACAGCTCCCACAGCATCGCCGAATAACGGACAAGTAGTCCGGTCTTTATAGTTAGCTATCGATGTCATTTTATCACCACCTACCACAACCACTTTTTTGTAATTGCCCGACTTGATAAAATTCGACCCTACTTCTAAAGCATATATGAAACCTGAACATGCTGCCTGAATATCGAAGCCCAACGCGTTTTTTATTCCGCAAGCTTCTGCCGTCATGGCTGCTGTAGATGGAAATATAAAATCAGGTGTTGTAGTAGCAAAGATAATAGCCTCTACTTCTTCCGGTTTTGTATTTGTTTTTCCCAACAATTCTTTCACGGCTTCGGTAGCCATTACAGAGGTACCTTTTCCTGCGCCCAACACACGACGTTCTTTAATCCCCACACGGGTCATTATCCACTCGTCGGTAGTATCTACTATCTTTTCAAGATCGCTATTCGTCAAAATATCCTTTGGAATATATGCACCAATACCGGTAATTGCGGCTCGAATCATTATTCTTTTGGTTTTGATTGTTTTTAATAAAAAAAATGCCCTAATATTAGGGCTTATGAGTTTTGGCTGGAATTAAACCGCCGCACCTTTTTCTATTGCCAATTTTCCGCGATAGTATCCGCATTCAGGGCAAACAGTGTGGAATACATGCCAAGAACCACAATTAGAGCATACTGCCAATGTAGGAGTTACAGCTTTATCGTGGGTTCTTCTTTTCGCTGTTCTAGACTTCGATTGTCTACGTTTCGGATGTGCCATTTTTCTGTTTTATTTAGTTATTTTATTGTATTTGAATTAGAAAAGTCAATTTTCCATTAATTTAATCTTCGTCTACGGATATATCTTTAAGTGAATCCCAACGGGGATCACTATAGGATGAATCATCATCAATTGATACATCATCGGTTTCTTCGTCCTGATCATCCTCATCATCAGCGATTCTGGCCCTATGTTTATTTAACTTGGAAGACATCGCTTTATTGCATGTACCGGCAGGATGTGTTTTTTTAGCCGGCAAACTCAATACAATGAATTCATACAAAAACCACGCAATATTTATCTCTCCGTCATCTTCCGGAATTATAACTATTTCATCACTCTCTTCCGAATACTCTTTTCCAAACTTAACAATAAGTTTATTCTTGGTATCCACATCCATGGAGACATCATCCAAACACCTATCGCAAGGAACCTGAACCGAACCGGTAATATTAAAATTCAACTCGAAAGTCGCAGATGTCTTTTTCAAAGAAACCACTGCTTTCAAATCTCCTTTTTTGACTTCTGCCGTTCCATCATCAATAAGGGCAAAGAAACTTTTATCCAGGTCATACTTGAATTCATGTTTACCTTCCGATAAGCTCCTCAGAGGTATATTATATAAGCTAAACTTTCCCATGTCCTGATTATAATTCAAAAAAGAACGGCGCAAAGGTACAAAGTTTTTTTTAATAAATAAACAATTTAATTCTAATCTTGAAAGATGTAACGGCGCTAAATATTTATTTCGTAATTTTATAGAGGTTATTAACAGGAGATAAAAATGAGTGCCGAAATAATAATTTCATAGGGTTTGCCCTGATATATTTATGTGAATTATGTGAATCAGTAGTTGAAACGTTCGATTATTTGCATTATTTTCTTCTGCGCGCAATCACAGATTGCTTGCGTCCCTTTTGCCCAAAGCCGCAAAAGGAACCAAAAACGCTTTTGCGCCCCACTTCAACGTCCGACCCATAACGGACTTAAAGGCTAAACAAAAAAACTCGCTCCGGGTTTTGTATAATACGAATCATTTGATAAGCTCAAACACGTTTTTGTTTTTAACGCCTTCTTCGTCCTATGGGTGCCCCGTACTTGAAGCTAACGGCGCAGCTGATGCACGACAAGGCAGCCGCTTGTCGTGCGTCAGTCTCCCGCGCATTAGTTTCGCAGGCGGAGAACCCGCACGGTGCAGGCGGCGTAGAAAGGGACGGGGCGATAGCCCGTTCGTCCCTTTCAGCCGGCAAACCGGTTGTGGGTCGCCGAGGGACGGAGCGCTAGCTTTTTGCTTACTTTTGGGCAATGCCAAAAGTAAGGACAAGCCCGGCTGGGCGCGGCAGTAATGAGCATATGTTGAGAATATAAGCAATCTGTGATTGCGCGCAATGGACAGGTTATTGGCTCTCCCGCCCCCCATGCAGCTTATGGTAAATTTATAAAAGGCAATGGCACTACATACGACGCCGACTGGCGTCAGACACGAAAAAATGACCTTTGGGGCGATGGGACACAAAATGAAGTTATGGTGAAGGCTGCTAGCGACCCATGTCCAACGGGATGGAAAGTGCCTAGCCAGAAACAATGGGCTTCTATATATACCAGTATGACGTCTCCGAATATATGGACTTGGACTGCTGACGGTTATAAGGTAGGCTCGTCATTATATTTGCCTGCCGCTAACAGCCGATACTACGATGGTAGGCTGCTCTTCGTTGTCAACTACGGCTTCTACATGAGTACTACGTTTATAGTGGCGGCTCGTACCATCTGTACTTCGGCAATAGCATCATTAGCCCGACAAGCTCCGGCATCCTCTACCCGGTCAACGGATTTCTACTAAACCCTATGATTGCAGGCGCTGCAATGGCTTTAAGCTCAGTAAGCGTGGTTACAAACAGTTTATTATTAAAAACCAAGAAAATATAAAATAAGTAGTTAAAGGAGTTATCGCTCGATTTGATCGCTAGTAGTCAAGTAGTTAGAATAAAACATACTCTTCTGCTTACTACTTACTACTTACTACTTACTACTTACTACTTACTACTTACTACTTACTACTTACTACTTACTACTTACTACTTACTACTTACTACTTACTACTCATTCAGGCATATATACATCCAGCACTTTATCGGAACCAGACAACACGTCTTCCGCTTTCACAACCTCAACATCATCTTCTACCGCGTTATATTTATATATGTTGACCGCCCTGACTGCTTCTACATTATGCTTGGCTATTACAACCACATTCTCGGTATAATATTCTTCGGGCACATATATTTTAATGACTCCCTGATCGCCTATATTTTCAGAATACAGATTTGTTTGATAATTCGATTTATAAAAATATCCTCCTACAGCAAATATCAGTACGGCGGCAACACTTGCTGCTGAAATCTGCCACAAATGGTAATGGTGTTCTTTCTTTTTTGCAGCCTGGGTTTTCCGGTTCAAACGTTTATGTATGCTATTAATGCGTTCTATATGATCATCATTAATGCTGTCAAATCCATCAATAGCATCATACATAAACGGATCTTTCATCGAATCTTTTTCGATCCGGTGGGCATCAGCTCCTTTCCTGTTTCCTTTTATGTAATCCTGCAAATTCATTCTTTTAAATTTTTCTCAATACAGATTTTCAAATTCCTTTTCCCGTTTTGTATATAACTCTTTACACTTTTCAGATGAAACCCCGTTTCATCCACAATTTCCGCATACGATTTCTCCTCATAGAAAAACTTCTCTATAGATACCCGTTGAGGCTCAGGAAGCTTTTCCAGGCATTGGCTCAAAGCCTTATCTTTTTCCTCTTCCGAATCTTCACTTAATAGATCCAAAACGGAGTCGGATTCCATAAATTGAGAATCGAAATTTACAACAATTTCTCTCTTATTTTCTTTTAGTACATGAAAACAGTGATTCTTAACAACACTATACAACCAATTCTTAAAAATCTTGATTTCATACCCTTGTATTTTCTGCGACAGATTCTCAAATATATCAATCACAGCATCCTGCGAACCTTCGGGGCTTTGGAGATACTTCAGACACAACCCGTATATTAATGGGATGTACCGTTCGTAAAGTTGCTGAAAATATTCGGCCTCACCCGTCTTCTTAAAAAGGGATAAAAGCTCTTCATCACTGTATTCTACTTTTTTATATGAACTAAATAAACGCAATGGAATCAATTTTACACAAATCTACAAGAATTTGTGTAAAATACAAAAATGAATAATGCCAATCAGCAGTTAAAGTTATTATTGTAGTGTAAAAACGTTCGGTTATTTTATGTCATAGTACATGACAAAAAATATTGCAAAATCTTATATTTCCCTTACAGGGCGCGGTTTCAGGGGATTTCGTTTTCCCACCCAAGGCGTTGCCATTGGGCTATATTATGTAGCCCCTTCAGGGCATCGTGGAAAGAAACAGGCTGAAGGCCTGATATATTCGAGCCCGGGGTAACACACCCCGGGTAGATAACAACCGAAGGAATTACGCCCTGTAAGGGCAACATAATAAGTCTTTTAAATAGAGTTTATATTGAATAAGAGTTTATTTTAATTGATTATCAAGCATTTACAAAATAATATATTTTTTAATATACTGAAAATAAGCAGTTTGATATTTTTTAATTATAACTAATTGATAATCATTAGTCTCAAAGTTTATTCTATATAATGTCTAATGTATGTAAAATATTTTTTGTCATGTACTATGATTTTATGTATATAATCATTCTTAGTAATATCTTTTATTCTTTGGATCATCACTGCCGCGCCCTGCCGGGCTTGTCCTTACTTTTGGCATTGCCCAAAAGTAAGCAAAAAGCTAGCGCTTCGTCCCTCGGCGACCCACAACCGGTTTGCCGGCTGAAAGTGACCAACGGGCTATCGCCCCGTCCCTTTCTACGCCGCCTGCACCGGGTGGGTGCCCCCAATGTCATTAAGTTAAGGATTTTCATATAGCATCTCTTTGATTTTTAGAGACCTTTGGTCGTACTCTCTTTTTATATCTGAATTTATTTCGCATATTAGAACGATTGGGTCTTATTGGTATCATAT
>NZ_BAAHWU010000024.1:0-50027 GCF_054601275.1 Dysgonomonas reticulitermitis
ATTCTTGATTTTATATTTATCTTTGATCTGGGTTATCGGTGAGGTACTCATATATCTACTTTTTTGAATTTGCAAATACAAAAATACACCTGTAACCCTTCTTTTACAATACCGTTGCAACAAAGTCACTAAAAAGTAACAAACTTCTACAGTTAGCAGTAGTTAGTAGTTAGTAGTTAGTAGTCAGTCAACAGCCAACAACTCGTACCTCGTATCTCGTCTACTCGTATCTTTTAACTAAAATGTAACAAACTCCACACTCATTTTCAAATTTGCTAATTCGCTAATTCGCTAATTTGCTAATTGTCTATTATAGATAAAACTAGTTTCATTCTTCACTTTTTCACTTTTCTTCATTCTTCATTTTTCATTTTTTTGAAGGGTTTACCCTGGAGAATGCTTTTGTTTAAATACATCTTTGAAAATAAAATTGTAATTTTGTGGCTCTTACATAGTCGATATGAATTATAAAAAAATAAAACTCAAACCCAAAAAGGAAGAATCGTTGAAACGCTTCCACCCATGGATCTTTTCGGGAGCAGTACAGCAGAAAGACAACGATCTGATTGAAGGCGAAGTTGTCAATGTATATACTGCCGGCAACGACTTCATTGCTGTGGGACATTACCAGATAGGCAGCATCGAAGTACGTGTATTATCTTTTGAGGAAGAGGAAATTAATCTTGAGTTCTGGAAAAGACGTTTGAGTTCTGCCTTGGAATTAAGAAAATCTATCGGTTTACTTTCTTCCGGAAACAATTCATACAGACTTATCCATGGCGAGGGAGACCTTCTGCCGGGATTAATCATCGACGTGTATGCTGAAACGGCAGTTATCCAGTCACACTCGGTAGGTATGCACGAATCGCGCATAATAATTTGTGAGGCATTGAAGGCTGTTATGGGCGACACTCTAAAAAACATCTATTATAAATCGGAAACCACTTTACCATATAAGGCCGATCTCGGGGCAGAAAACGAATACCTTTTTGGAGGAAAAAATATTTCGGAAATTGCTTTGGAAAACGGGCTGAAATTTTATCCGGATTGGGTAAAAGGACAGAAGACAGGTTTCTTTGTCGATCAGCGAGACAACCGTGCGCTACTCGAAAAGTATTCAAAAGATCGCAAGGTGCTGAATATGTTCTGTTATACAGGAGGATTTTCATTCTATGCCATGCGTGGCGGAGCGAAATTGGTTCACTCGGTGGATAGTTCTGCCAAAGCGGTTACATTGACTAATAAAAATGTAGAGATAAATTTCCCTGACGACGATCGCCACGAGGCTTTCGCTGAAGATGCCTTTAAATTTTTAGGCAACATCAAACCCAACGACTACGACCTGATTATACTCGACCCGCCGGCCTTTGCAAAACACAGGGGGGCTATAAAAAACGCGTTACAGGGCTATAAACGATTAAATGCCGCAGCATTTGAGAAAATAGCGCCGGGCGGGATAGTTTTCACATTTTCTTGTTCACAGGTGATATCAAAAGAAATGTTTCGTCTGGCAGTATTCAGCGCGGCGGCTATTTCGGGCAGGAAAGTACGGATATTAGCTCAGTTAAACCAACCTGCCGACCATCCTATCAACATTTATCATCCGGAAGGGGAATATCTGAAAGGCTTGGTGTTGTATGTGGAATAATATTCTTCAACCTTGTAAATTTCTTCACTTTTTTGAATTCAGATACGCCATATAATTTAATACAGCCTTTATATCCATATACGTATACTCCTCCGGCATCATCTCTTTGATAGCGGATAATGAGGCTTTGGGGTCGGTATCTTTAAGAACCGGCAACATATATTGCACTTTGCTGTTTGGCACTAATTGCAGAATATCCAGTTCGCCGGTAAGGATAAAACTTACGAGATGTCCTTCTATTGTGGTCGTAGCCAGATTTCGTTCCGTGGCTATTTCCTTTACCGATTTACCTTCATTGAAGAGAGAAAGTGTCAGTCTGTGACTATCCCCCTTTTGAGGTTTGGTTTTTTCTTTCGGGAGAATGTCTTCTTTTGGAGTTTCCGTTTCTATAAAGGTCAAATCCCGGGTAAGGCTGATACCTCCGTAATTTATATGTTCTATCCGGAATAGCAGACTAAGCAAGGTATTGTGGATTTCTGTAGCTTTGGCCAGATATGCTTTAACCTTTGACTTGGTTTTAAATCTTTCCAAGTGTAATTTCAAAGGGAGGAGAATGTTTTCCGATATATCCTTATGAAAATATGTGACAGCTTTTTCTACCCTGTCTTTTAACCGTGCTATATCGGGGTTGGGCGCAGATAATATCCGGTCAAGTTCTTTTATAAAATTCTGTGCTATTTCCTGCTGCTCAATAGCCCTGCTACACAGTTGGGCGAACACAGCCTGAACTTCTTCCTGATCGGGAATCTTTTTCTCAGAAGAAAGTTCATACAATGAACGTAAACTTCGAATGAAAGGAGTCCAATCGAAATATCGTTTCAGTTGCATAGCACAATAGCGAGGCTTTTCCGATTCAAGTATTTGCTCTAAAAAACCGATCGGGTGCTCATTCTTTGAAAACGCTATCGCAAATGGATCTGTACTTATACTCTGCTGTGTGATCTTAGAAAAAAGCACGATTCCATCGAGAGATGTACACCGGCTAAGAGCCACATAAACCTGCCCGGCCGCAAAAGCCTGCCCCGCGTCCACAACCACACGGTCGAATGTCAAACCCTGACTCTTATGTATTGTCACCGCCCATGCCAAGCGAATAGGGTACTGGGTAAACGAACCCAACTCTTCCTCTTCGATTTCACCGGAGTTCTCATTCAATTTATACCGGACATTGCGCCAGGTATCCTGCTCCAGATCCATTAAATCCCCATTCTCGAAACAAACCTCTATCTTATCTTCTTTTAAACTATTGATTGTAGCTAATTTTCCATTATAAAAACGCCGTATCTCGCCAACATCGTTCTTCACAAACATAACCTGAGCCCCTTCTTTTAGGACAAGATCGCGTTCGGCAGGCAAGGCATTCTCTGAGAAATCGCCGTGTATTTTTCCTTCAAACCGAAACTCTTTTCCCGAAAGCTTTTTGATCTCTTCACTATTTATCCTGTCGGCTTTGTAATTATGCGTGCATAGGACAATATACCTCTTTTCTTCGGGCAATTTGAAAGATGGATTATAGTTTTGGTTCAACAGGTGCAAATCCTGAGAAGTGGCGCAGTTATTCCGGATACGATTGAGTACGTCAATAAACTGTTGATCCTGTTGCCTGTATATTTTTTTCAATTCAATATATAAAAGAGGAAAATCCTCTAATACCTGCGCATGAAAGAAAAAGGGAGAGGGATAATAATGCTTCATAGCCTCCCACTCCGCCGACTGAACGACAGGAGGTAATTGAAACATATCACCGATGAAAAGGACTTGAACACCACCAAACGGCCGCTGATTGTTTCTATATCTTCGCAACATATAATCGGCCGCGTCGAGCATATCGGCACGCAACATACTCACCTCATCGATGATCAGCAAATCGAGTTCCCGAAGCATTTCGATCTTCGACTTCCTCAATTTAAAATGAAAGTCCAGTTTCTTTTTACCTTCGAAGTCAGGAATGTAAGGTTCGAACGGTAGTTGCAGCAAGGAATGAAGTGTAACCCCTCCTGCATTGATAGCGGCGACACCAGTTGGTGCGGCAATAATAACGTTTTTATCGGTAGTTTTCCGGATATGATGCAGGAACGTAGTTTTCCCTGTACCCGCTTTTCCTGTCAGAAACACAGATTGTGATGTATGACAAACTATATCGGAGGCCAGATTAAAAACAGTGTTCATGAATACGGTTTTATTCTATTTAATACAAATATAAAGCTAATTTTATATATTTATGAAAACAAAATCGCAGGTTATCGAAAAAAGAGAAAGAAGTTGTCTATAATCTCTAAATATCACTATTTTTGTATTAGGACTAATTACTCTATTATGAAACACATTTTTACGCTCATATTTCTGGCTGCTTTTGCCTCGTGCGCTACTACAAATTTCCTGACTATTGAGATCAAGGAAGCAGCTACGGTAACATTCCCAAACGATGTGAAGAATGTTCTGATTGTAGATAATAGCGCTACAGACGAAGAAGCGGAAAGCGATAAAAACGATTCAAAACTTGCTATTATTTCAAATGACAGCGCTAAATCCATAGCTATCAATTCATTGAAAAAGTTTATGAATGAAGAAAAATATTTCGACAGAGTAGACGTATACCCACAAAAGATTAATAGCACCGGCTCCATAGAAGAGATTAAACCATTAGCTCCCTCAAAAGTCAGATCTTTATGCCAAAGCAACAAAGCCGATGCTGTAATCTCTCTCGATTTATATATGGTATCTGCCAGTGTAGAGGCCGAAACTGTGTATTTTTTCAATAATTATAGTTTACTAAACGCACAAGTCGGAAGCATTTTAAGAGTTTATAGAGCCAATGGGACAATGATAGCTCCACCGGTCGTTTATATGGATAGTTTATTCTTAGAATCCTCTGAGGACTGGAGCCTCAAGAAAAGCAATATTAATGAATTAAACGGATTAGTCGCTGAAATATCGATAAAGGCCGCCGACAATCTCACAGGGGCATTTATCCCTTCATGGAAAACACAAGCACGCTGGTTTTTCTCAGACAGCTCTTCCGAGATGAAAAAAGCAGCAAAATATGTTGCAGAAGGAAAATGGGAAGAGGCTGCCGATATATGGAGCGCGTTATATGATAAAGAAAGCAATAAGAATAAAAAAATAAAACTGGCTTCGAATCTGGCGCTGGCCAATGAGTGCCTCGACGATATAGATAATGCCTTGGCTTGGATATCTATAGCATTCGAGCAACTTCCGCAGAACAAAAACTCGTCTGAGTTAGCATTGCTTACATTCGGATATAGAGAAATATTAAATAAAAGAGAAAAAAATAAATCCAAGCTGTATGAACAACTCGGACTTGAAACAGTAAAAGATACACCTGCGGACGAATAATCTTACATCCTATCGGGAACTTCAATCCCAAGAAGAGACATCCCGCTTTTTACAACTTTAGCCACTTCCTCGGAAAGAACCAGCCTAAAGCTCCTTAACACAGTATCTTCTTCTTTAAGAATCGTATAATCGTGATAGAACTGGTTGTATTCCTTCACCAAATCGTAAACGTAATTCGCGATCAATGCGGGATTATACTCGTCTCCGGCTTGTTTCACAATTGCAGCATAATCACCAACCAATTGTATAAGGTTTTCTTCTTTTATGCTGAGATTAATATCTTTTTTCAGTTGATCAGGGATAGCAATCCCCTGTTCTACCGCTTTACGCAAAACAGATTGTATACGCGCATACGTGTACTGAATAAAAGGGCCTGTATTTCCGTTGAAATCGATAGATTCCTTAGGATTGAAAGTCATATTCTTTTTAGGATCTACTTTCAGTATAAAATATTTCAGTGCACCCATACCCACTATACGGGCTATATTGTTGGCTTCTTCCTCTGTAACGCCATCAAGTTTACCTAATTCCTGAGAGGTTTCTTTGGCTGTAGCGACCATTTCATCGACCATATCGTCAGCATCGACTACTGTTCCCTCACGCGACTTCATCTTACCTTCCGGCAGTTCTACCATTCCGTAAGAGAAATGGACTAAGCCCTTACCAAACTCGAAACCTAACTTATCCAACAAAATTGATAACACCTGAAAATGGTAATTTTGCTCATTACCCACAACATATATCATCTTGTCTATCGGATAATCATCGAAGCGCAGTTTTGCTGTACCAATATCCTGAGTCATATAGACAGAAGTACCATCGCTGCGAAGCAATAATTTATGATCGAGGCCTTCACCTGTAAGGTCTGCCCACACCGAACCGTCTTCCTTTTGGTAAAAGACGCCTTTCTTCAAACCTTCAAGAACAGTTTCTTTGCCATCCAGATAGGTCTGCGATTCATAATATATCTTATCGAAGTCTACTCCCAAACGTTTGTATGTCTCATCAAATCCGGCATATACCCATGAATTCATCTTTTCCCAAAGAGCGACTGTCTCCGCATCTCCTGCTTCCCATAAGCGGAGCATATCACGCGCTTCTGCCATAAGCGGGGACTTGGCCTCAGCTTCTTCTTTAGAAAGTCCTTTTGTCTGTAGTTCGGCCAACTCGGCCTTATAGTATCTATCGAACAAAACATAATAATCTCCAACCAGATGATCGCCCTTTTTACCGCTGGATTCAGGAGTTTCATTATTCCCCCACTTCTTCCATGCAAGCATCGATTTGCAGATATGGATACCCCGGTCGTTCACAATATTAGTTTTAACAACACGATTGCCATTTGCCTTTAACACTTCAGCTAAGGCAAAACCCAAAAGGTTATTTCTTATATGCCCCAAATGCAATGGCTTGTTCGTATTCGGCGATGAGTATTCGACCATAACTAGCGGTGAATTATCTCCGGCCTTTACAATTCCATATTCTACTGAACTATGAATGTCATTCAACAGATGCAACCAGCTAGTTGTATCGATGGAAAGGTTCAAAAAGCCTTTTATTACATTATAGCGAGCTACTTCATTCGTATTTTCTACCAGCCATTGACCTATTTCCTGAGCTGTCTGTTCAGGATTTTTCTTCGATATTTTCAAGAAAGGGAAAACCACCAATGTATAGTGCCCTTCAAATTCTTTTTTCGTCTTCTGTACAGACGCTTGCTCTGCCGTCACTTCGTGTCCGTATAGATCGTGGATGGCTTTAATTACCGATTTTTGTAATGTCGATTCTAATTTCATATTGAGATTGATTATCAGGCTGCAAAATTATAAAAAAAGCAACAAGACCTGAATTATAATAAGACAAAAAAGCGGGAAAGATTCTTCCCCGCTTCTCTATTCTTTGATTTGCTAATTTTTACAGAGCAGCTAAATCAGCACCTGGTTTAAATTTAACTGTTTTTTTAGCAGGGATGTTAATCACAGCTTTAGTTCTAGGGTTGATACCTTTTCTAGCAGCTTTTTGAGTTACTGAGAATGTACCGAAACCAACTAGAGCAACTTTTCCTCCAGTTTTAACTTCTCCTGTTACTGATTCGATAAATGCTTCTAAAGCTTTTTTTGAATCAACCTTGCTCAAGCCTGATTTTTCTGCAATTGCATTAATAAGTTCTGTCTTGTTCATAATTGAATGTAATGATTTAATTAAACATTGATATAACCGAAATTACGTTTCTAGTTCTAGGTTTCAAATATAAGTGTTTTATTTAATAATCATAAAAAAAAAGTAGAAAAACTCATGCGAAATTAGAAAATATCTAAATGTAAAGGCCTTTTTCACTCATAAAAGAAAAAATATCTGTATTTTTGGGCGTTAAAGCAATATATAAGAAAACAAAAATGAATCAAAATAATACAGGGTTTGCAAGCTCAATACCCCCTGTCACTCTGAACCTTTTAATAATCAACGTACTTCTTTGGGTAATAACCGCTCTTTTTGCAAGCCGGGTAGACCTGATCAATTTGTTAGGGTTACACTATGTGACATCTGATTTATTCAAACCTCATCAGATAATAACATATATGTTCATGCATGGCAGTACCTCGCATGTATTTTTTAATATGTTTGCAGTATTTATGTTCGGTAGCGTCCTGGAAAGGACATGGGGATCGACCAAGTATCTGGTTTATTACATACTAACAGGATTAGGCGCAGCAGCGCTTCAATTACTTATCACATATATAAGAATACAATCGATAGAGGCAGAACTGCCGGCTGAGGCGATAGCAAAAATATATGCCGAAGGCGCAAATATTATGGTCCGAGGGTTAAATTACACGGATCCGTTGTGGGGCAGCCTGAACTCTTTATTGAACAATCCTATGGTAGGAGCATCAGGCGCGGTATTCGGCCTACTCGTCGCATTTGGCATGATGTTTCCCGATTCACGTATTATGATGTTGTTCTTCCCTGTTCCTATTAAGGCGAAGTGGTTTGTTATAGGATATGGAGTTATGGAATTGGTACTAGGCATATTGGACAACGCAGGCGACAATGTTGCCCACTTTGCTCACTTAGGAGGATTGATTACCGGATTTTTTATCGTTCTTTACTGGAAGAAAAAAGCAAAGTCGAATGGGCGTTTTTGATACGATAAAACACAGGTTTAAACAAAAAGACCTATTGGTACAACTCATCATTATCAATGCAGTTGTTTTCTTCGTATTTGTCATCACTGCTATGATAGGAAAGCTATTCAAGCTCCCGTCGATAGACCTGATTCCTTATATTGGGACTACATCAGACATACATCTCCTGATAAAAAGACCGTGGACAGTGTTCACCTATATGATTGCGCATAAAGACTTTTTGCACATATTGTTGAATATGCTCATGTTGTTCTGGTTCGGACAGTTATTCCTGAGATATTTCAGTTCTAAAAACCTGGGGAGCATATACTTGCTCGGAGGATTGTCCGGCGCGGCGTTATACGCACTAGCATTCAATACGATACCATATTATATAGATATGAACCATCCTCCTATGATAGGAGCATCGGCATCAGTCATGGCAATCATATTTGCAGCCGCATTTTATAAACCGGATGCAGAAGTCAGTCTCTTCTTGCTATTCCGAATAAAGGTCGTTTACATCGCGATTTTTATGTTTATAATAGATTTCATTTCACTAGATAGCAACACAAATCCGGGAGGGCATGTAGCGCATATCGGAGGGGCTATAACAGGTTACATATTCGCCAGACAATATTTGAAAGGAAAAGATATCACTCGCTGGATCAACAAAATGATAGATTCGATTGTTAATTTAACCAAGCCTTCCGGTAAAAAGAAAATGAAGGTAAAATATAAAAAACGGGAAGCCGACTACGACTTTAACCAACATAAGCATAACGATGCAGAAGAGATAGACCGTATTCTCGACAAAATAAAATCTTCGGGATACAGTAGCCTTAATGCTGAGGAGAAAAAAAGATTATTCGATGCAAGTAAAAAGTAAACTTTCAAAAATAAAAATAGGGAAATACCTTAAGTATACGATATTTGCAACTAACATATTTGCCATTATCATCCTCATACTATCTACTTTCGCCTGGAAAATAGTGCCTTCGAAAGCAACTATAGTTGCCTATTTGGGACTTGGATTTCCAATCATTCTGTTTGTTAATATACTATACCTTATATTATGGATAATTTCTTTCAGATGGAAATATGCTTTAGTGCAACTGGTTGCCATAACAGTATGTTGGCAACCTATATTGACTTGCTTCCCTATCCATACCCGTACAAGCGTAAAAGATATTCCCGAAAAAAGTTTCAAACTCCTCACATATAATGTTCGCGCGTTTAACTGGGCCAAAGGCAAAAAAGCACGAAACAACCCGATTATAAAATATCTTGTAAATAGTGATGCCGATATTATTTGTTTACAAGAATTTGCCGTTTCCACCGGGAAAGACCAAAATGGTATCATTACCGAAAAAGAACTAAACGCAAAGCTCAAAGAGTATCCTTATCACGAAATCATAAAATTGGGGACATCGAGGGGTTCTTTAGCTTATGGCCTGGCATGTTATTCTAAATTCCCCATCACTAAATCAACCAGATTACCTCTGGAAAGCTCTTACAACGGGTCTGCGATGTACGAACTGAATATACAAGGTAAAAACGTTATACTTGTGAATAATCATCTGGAATCGAACCGGATTACATCCGAAGATAAACAATTATACAGAGAGTTTTTTAAAAACAAGGATAAGGAAACGTTGGGTGAGGTAGCAATGAACATACAAACCCGATTAGGAGCAGCATATAAAATAAGGGAGGCGCAGGCAAAAATAATCAGAAACCTTTTAGATAAACAGGAATCTGACGTGACAATTGTATGCGGCGACTTCAACGACACCCCTATTTCATATGCATACTACACCATCAAAGGAGATATGGTAGATTCTTATGCAAGTACCGGATTCGGACAGGGAATCACTTACCACGAAAATATGTTTTGGTTCAGGATAGATTTCATTATGCATTCTCTTGGATTACAATCGTACAATTGCACTGTAGACAAAATAAAATACTCCGATCACTACCCCGTGTGGACCTACCTGGCATTCAAATAATAATATTCAATATAGCCCTTTCAACTTTTTTTCTACCTTTACATCATAAAAACAGACAGATGAAGACTCTTCCGGCCAGTCCCTACATGCAATTTACCCGTGAACAATGGGCTGCATTGCGCGACTCCGAGCCAATGACGCTCACCTATGAAGAATTGTTAACCCTGCAAGGCATAGATCACGAACTATCGATAGACGAAGTCGAAGATATTTACCTGCCGCTCTCGCGCCTGTTAAGTTACTATGTAAACGCGCGGACAAGCAGGCAATCTGTATTGATGAAATTTCTGAAACAAGATGCGCAAAAAATACCATTCATCATTGGTATAGCAGGTAGTGTATCGGTGGGGAAAAGCACTACGGCACGTGTGTTACAGGCCTTATTAAGCCGCTGGAAAGAGAATACAAGGGTTGCGCTTGTGACAACAGACGGGTTCTTACACCCGAATGCCGTTCTCGAAGAAAAGGGTATTATGCACAAAAAAGGTTTTCCGCAATCTTATGATATAAAAAATCTGATAAAGTTTGTGACTGAGATAAAATCAGGAGCAAAAGAAGTCAAAGTACCTAAATATTCGCACCTTATATATGATGTGATTCCAAACAAATACGAGATCATAAACCAGCCTGACATCCTGATCCTCGAAGGATTGAATGTTTTGCAAAGCGGCATGGATTATCCCGGGGAAAAACCACGGATTTTCGTTTCCGATTACGTGGATTTTTCTATATATGTAGATGCAGATGAAGACAAACTGGAAGAATGGTACATTTCCCGTTTTATGAAGTTCAGAAAAGGGGCGTTCACTGATCCTAAGTCTTATTTCAAAAGCTTTGCCGAACTTTCGGAGCGAGAAGCTATAAAAACATCGAAGACAATATGGAGAGAAATTAACCGCAAAAACCTCCGCAAAAATATTTTCCCAACACGTGAACGGGCAAACCTTATACTGCATAAGGGAGAGAACCACATAGTCGACTACGTAAGGCTAAGAAAATAAAGACCTTTACAAAAACTATTCTCTTCGAATAAGGCTAAGACAGTATATTTTCTATATCATTCTTTATATCGTCTATCAACTCTTCTTTTTTATCCTTCTCTTCTTTAGGCACAAAAACATAAAAGAAATAATCCTCGTCCAAATCATTGGACGGCAATCCTAATGTCTTTATCGACTTTATCTGATTATTGATATCTATAAATACCTCTTGATTGTCTATAGTCGAAAATTTCGGAGTAGCGTTTAAGAACAGGAAATCGATGGATTTTTGACTAAAGATATCTTTTATGATTTTTTCAATTTTTGTTGTTATCCCAGACAGTTTTTGAGGCAAATCTCCGAAGTAAGATAAAAATTCCGCCCTCGATTTCCATAGAGGAATATATCTGTGATTTCTACTGAACCATTCTTGCGCGTACTCATTTTGAGGCAGATATTGTTTTAACAAATGGATCAGATCATCGTCAGACGGTAAATAAAGAATATGATTACCTATCGGTATGGGTTTAATATATGAATCATAGTTAAACAATTTACTCAACGATGTGTCTTTGTCCGAATCCGGAAAAATTAAAGTTGCCAAGGTTTCGATGGATTTATCCAGTATATATTGGTCATATATAACTTTATGATGATTGATTACGTATAGGTATTGAAAGTTCTTTACTGAAAGGACGCTTTGTATTTCGTATAAGGCGCTGCTATCGTAACATATATCGTATCGCTTCTTTTGATTATTCTTTTTCAGGTGGATCGAGTGTATTAATCGTTCCACATCCACATTTGTTGCGCTGTATCCGGAAGCCCATTTATCCCTGCAAACATAGTCTATCTTGTCTGCATCGATAACCCGTCCGTTGAGTAAGGATACGAAGCAGTTTGCAATATTTGTATATGGATCATTCCTTTTTAAATACTTACAGCCGATTATCATCCTTACAACCAGCAAAGGATCTCCTCCGGCTTCCTGAATTGGTTTTGCAAAACGGTCTAAAACCAAAGCTGCGCTCAGACGTTCGTGCGGAGCAGATTCCAACGCCTTATCTATATCATTGCCAAATTCCGAATCATCAAACGGAGTAGCCAAATCGACAAGAATCCCGGTTAATCTTGCAGGTTTGTCATAATATTTTTCAAACGTATGGCTAAACGGGGCATGTCCGCAATCATGCAACAAACATGCTATTTTATAGGATTCGCCTATTGTCGCCCATTCTTCATCCGTCAAAACATCCTGAATATCACAGCGTTTCCGTATTTGCTTATAAATCTTACGCCCAATAAAATAAACACCCAAGGAATGGATAAATCTATCGTGTCTGGCACAAGGGAAAATAGACCTGCCCGAAGTCTGCTCAATACGCCTCAATCTCTGAAACTCAAAAGAATCTATAAAATTATGAACATATTTATCTGGTATAGAGATATACCCATGAACGGTATCTAAAAATTTTTTTTCTTTATGTAATGTAGAAGGCATAGTTTGTAAGGCTAAAAAGATTTTGTTCCTCTCAGATTATAGGGAAGACATTGTTTCCTTTAATATGCTTAAGTATTGGGGAGGTATTTCATTGGCCCGTTCTTTAAAGTATTCTATTTGTTCGGAATCAATATCCTTGTAGATAGTGATCTTCGTATCATCCATTCTTAATATATTTGAATAGATATTTACTGTGGAACAAATTGTAACTCTTGTAATATCAACATAGATATTTGCTGTTCTTTCTTCGATACTCTTTCGTATTCGCTTCAGCTGGCTATAAGATATTTCTGTAAAAGAATCGTTTCTATACGCAATCATGTAAGCCAATAATTTTGACGGATAAAGTGTATAACACATAATTATTAACTGGTTATTTATTTATATTCTGCAAAGTAAATATTTTTTTTCATTTAGAACCTGTTTATTCTTATTTTTTTCAGGGCAAACCCAAAATCGCATTATTAGCCACAAGCAGTCAATTAGCTAATGTACCAATTATCCCATTTTAACTAAAAAGTAACAAACTCCACACTTAGCAGTAAACAATGAGCAGCTAATTACAAGTTGTTGTCGCTTCGTGCCATTTGCTAATTTGCTAATCATCACCATAACTATAGATAAAATTAGTTGCGAGTTATATTATATAGATTACAATAATTGTTTACACAAATAGCATATATAACTAATTGGTTTACAAAATATTGTAATTTTGAAATATAAATTATTTAAACACCTCCGACAGTAAGCTTATTGACCAACACGGATGGCAACCCTTGTCCGACAGGTACTCCCTGTCCATCTTTGCCACAAGTCCATGCACCCTCGTCTATTTTCAGATTATCGCCTACCATCGTAATATCCGCAAGCGCCCTCGGGCCGTTGCCTATTATATTTATATCCTTTATTGGCCGCGTAAGCTTTCCGTTTTCTATCAGATAACCCGTTTTAACGAAGAAAGTAAAGTCTCCCGCTCCTATCTGAACCTGTCCATTCGTAAAGTTATCTACATAAACACCCTGTTTGACCGAAGCGATAATGTCGGCTTCCGGAATATTTCCCTGCTCCATATAAGTCACCCTCATACGGGGAAGAGGAGCATAGCGGAATGATTGCCGGCGTCCGTTACCCGTAGGTTCCACATTATAGTATTTGGCGCTGATCCTATCGTGTAAATAGCTTTCCAAAACACCGTCTTTCACAATATATGTTTTTTGGCTTTCGACACCCTCATCATCGAAGTTTATAGCGCCACGCGCATGCTCCACCGTACCATCATCTACTATATTGATATTGGAAGAACATATTTTTTTACCGAATTGACCGGAGAATATAGAAACATCCTTTCTATTGAAATCAGCCTCGAAAGTATGGCCAATTGCTTCATGCAATAATATACCGGAGCTTCCGGCTCCCATAACAACAGGCATTTCGCCTCCTTTCGGCTTTATAGCTTCGAACATGAGCGATGTTTGAGCAACAGCCTCCCGAGCCAGGGTTTCTACCAGTTCATCTGTCAAAAACTCAAATCCTTTGCGGTATGCACGTGAAGCAGACCCATTTTCTATTTTCCCGTCCTGTTCCATCGTACACGAACCATACATAATACACATCGGACGATAATCCCATGTGAGTATGCCTTCCGAATTGAAGAAAAGGATATAGGACGTAGAATCATTCAGGCTCACAGAAGCTTTTATAACACGCTGATCGAGTTCGAATATCCGGTCATTAAGCCTTTGCACAAAAGACCTTTTGTCTGCTACAGAAACATCTATCCACGGTCTTTGTATCTTGTAATAGTCTCTGAAATGACTTTCTTTTATTTCAATGGGATTTTTTAAACCGGAAGGCACAGAAGCTATACTGGCCGCAGTTTGTGCCGCTTTAAGCAAGCTTTTCAATTCCGTATTTTCTACATAGGCATATCCCGTCTGGTCGCCGGACACAACCCGCACCCCTGCTCCAAAGTCAATATTGGAAGAAGCCCTGTTTACTTCTCCATCGCGCAAAGCAATATTATTACTAAACGTATGTTCGAAGAAAATATCGGCATAATCACCGCCCCGGCTCAATGCCTCAGATATTACTTTTAATAGATCGGACTCAGCAATAGCGAATCGTTGTAGAATATCTTGTTTATTCATAATTTTTCGACTTCCATCTTTTTAAACTTATTCACCTGCCATATAAACAGAATAGCGGTCAGCATTGTTGCCAAGAAATCGGCCGTTGGTAAAGAATACCAAACCCCGTTTATTCCGAAGAGATGAGGAAGAATAAACAATGCGGGCAATAATAACAAAAACTGACGGGTAAGACTTAAGAAAATAGACTTGCCGGCCATCCCTATACATTGGAAGAAATTTGTTACAACTATCTGATAACCCACTAATGGAAGCATAATAGTCACAATATGCAAAGCCTTAGCGGTTTCGGCAGCTAAAGGAGGAGACGGATTGAAAGGCTGGACAATAACACCCGGCAGCAACAGCCCTATCAACATCCCGACGCAACCAATAGCTATTCCCACTTTAATTGTATAAAAAAGCGTTTCCTTTACGCGCCCTATTCTTTTAGCTCCATAGTTATAGCCGACAATCGGCTGCATACCTTGCGTCAACCCTACCATGACCATGATAATAATCATCACCAGGGTATTTGCAATGGCATAGGCTTCGATAGCAATATTCCCACCGTATGTTTTCAATTTATTATTTATAAAAAACACAACTATCGATGCCGCGACCTGTATAAAAAACGGAGACAATCCGATGCTGGCCACAGCCCATACTATTTTTGGATTCAAGGTTATATACTTCTTCCGAAGACGCAGCATACTATTTTGATTCATAAAATGGTACATCACAAAGCACAACCCTATGAACATTGAAATAATAGTAGCAATAGCGGCGCCTTTTATTCCCCATTCCAGCCAAAAAATAAAAACAGGCGCGATGATAATATTTGCGACGACACCTATCAACATTGTATACATTGCTTTCTGAGGATAGCCGGAAGCCCTCATCATGCTGTTGAAGTTAAAGCAGAGGGTAAGGAATATATTTCCGGGTAAGTAATACAGCAAAAATTCTTTTGCATAAGGAAATGTTTCCTCTGTGGCACCGATTTGCATCAAAATAGGATCGAGAAACAGAAAAAGGCCCGTAACTAAAGTTCCGGTCAGAATTATTGTCATCAGAAAGGAGTTTCCTATAATCTTTTCGGCTGTTTCTTTATCCCCTCTTCCAAGACAAATAGATATACGGCTGGCCGCTCCTGCCCCGACGAGCATACCCACAGCTGCTGTAAGGTTCATCACAGGCAGGACAATTCCCAGTCCACCTATAGCATGGTCTCCCAGATTGGGCCCGTGTCCGATATAAATACGGTCAATAATATTATACAAGGCATTTACCATTGTTCCCACAATAGCCGGAAGCGCGTATTGCCAAAGAAGTTTACTAATCTTTTTATTCTCTAATTCATCAACATTCGCAGTTTTCAACATTTCAAAAACTTAATAGTTAAGGAGTGCTCTCCCATCTGTAAAAATAGTTCGCAAAGGTACAAAAATTTAACATCCCGGAAAAGATGCCTCTGTTTAAATAGAGTTAATAAGGAGCTCCCCTATCTTCAAATCTAAAGGAGTCGTAATTTTTATATTGGCTACTTCGCCTTTCACAAGGTGAATATCAATCCCCATAGATTCAACAACGGAAGCATCATCTGTAAATGTCATTTTATATTCCGTCTCATATGCTTTTTTGAGAATATCACCATGAAAAACCTGTGGGGTTTGCACTAGTCGTATTTGAGAACGGTCTATTATTTCGCTCTTTCCATCGTCTTTTACACGACGAAGACTATCGGTAGAATCAATTGCCGGAACAACGGCCGAGAAATCGCGGGCAGCATCAAAACATCGGCAGATCATCTCCCTCGAAGCAAATGGCCTCACCCCATCCTGAACAGCGACAATACCTTCGTCAACCATATCCAGGCCATTCTTCACCGAATGAAAACGGGTTTCGCCCCCTGTCGCAATTCTGTGAGAAACAATAAAACTATGATCCTTGCAAAGTTGTGTCCAATAGCCCTGATGCGAGAGAGGCAGTACAAGAATAATATTTATATTCTTATCAAAGTTATAAAATGCATCTATAGTATGCATAAGAACAGGTTTACCTCCAATCGGAATAAATTGTTTAGGTAAATCGCTCCCCATACGCAAACCTTTTCCTCCGGCAACAATAATTACATTGTTCTTCATTCTATTTTATCCAGTATTTTCTGAATCTCCGTATTTGTTTTTTGCAATTTATCCTTGCAAAATCGTATTAAAGTCGCAGCTTGCTTTACTTCCTCCAATAAAACATCTACATCCAAATCCTCATTTTCTATTCTGTACATGATGTCCTGCAATTCCTGCATTGCTTCACCATACGTTTGCTCTTTTTTTGCCATTTCCGAAAATCATTTAAAATACAAATATACGAATCTTTAGGAAGCTGCCCTCTCGCCCGGTCTCTTATATTTCCCGCTACCGATATATAGGTATTAAAGCATAGGAAAATACCAAAAAATAATGATTGCGACATATCATGGATATAGTACCTTTGCCACTCGATATCGACATTATTTATATTCAATCTGTATTATCTATATCAAAACAATGAAAATTCTATTGCTTATATTGTCTGCGCTGATCTTTGCATTCACAACAGTCTCAGCAGACCCGATCCCTTCTTCAAACATCAATGTAACGGGACATGTGATAAATAAAAAAACAAAGGAACACATCCCTTTTATAAATGTTGTTATTAAAAATACAACAATAGGGATAGCTACCGATGCGTCGGGACATTATACGCTCAATAATCTGCCTGAGGGAAAATTCACCCTCGTAACTGAAGGTATCGGCTATAAACCGCAAGAAACAGAAATAATCCTGAAAAAAGGAAAATCCTTGGAAGTCAACTTCGAGGTAGAAGAAGATGCTCTTAAACTAAGCGAAGTAGTAGTAACGGCGGGAAGATCTTCTCAGAAACGAACAGAAACTCCGATTATAGTCAACACAATTAGCACAAAATTATTGGAAACAACCCAATCGGTAGTGCTTGGCGAAGGGCTGAACTATTGTACCGGATTACGATACGAAAACGATTGCCAAAACTGTGGATTCTCTCAGATAAGAATGAATGGCATGGAAGGCTCATATTCTCAGATACTGATAAACAGCCGCCCTATCTTTAGCGGACTGGCAGGCGTATACGGTTTGGAACTGATACCTGCGAATATGCTGGAACGTATAGAGATAGTAAGAGGAGGTGGCTCGGTGCTTTACGGATCTAACGCCATTGCCGGAACAATTAATCTTATATTGAAAGACCCGAAAACAAATAGTTTCGAAGCCGGATTCAACACCTCACTCATTGGCACAGGCGCAAGTGGTTCCAATGGCCCGAAAGCAGACTATAACGCCACATTCAACGCATCATTGGTAACAGACGACCATAAGGCCGGAATAGCAGTATTCGGCAATATGCGCGATCGTCAGATGTTCGATGCCAATGGAGATAGCTTTTCTGAAATAGCGCCGATGAAAAATACAGTTATCGGTACACGCATGTTCTACCGTCCGGCATACAGAAGTAAACTTAGCCTCGATTTCTTCAACATCCGGGAAGAGCGCAAAGGTGGAAATAAACAAGACTACCCCGATCATGAACGGGATATATCCGAATCCGTAAAACACGATATGGTTACCGGAGCATTGACCTTCGAGCAATACCTTCGCGAAAGCGATCTGCTATCAGTATTTGCCTCAGGACAATACCTGGACAGGGGTTCATATTACGGAGCCAACCAGTCATTAAGCGATTATGGGAACACCGTAGAAAAAACTTATAACGCAGGAGCTCAATATAAAGCTTTCATCAATGAAGCTTCGTCCGTAATCGGAGGAATCGAATATACCGGTTCGCACCTGAAGGATGTAAAATTAGGGTATCCTGAATATTCCGTTGAAAACGGCCAAATAGTCGTACATCATGTTCCAAACCGGATTGTATCTGATCAATCTTTATCTACAATAGGAGCATTTGCTCAATACGAAATCAAGGTAGGTAAAGCTAAATTCCTGGCTGGGGCTCGCATTGAACACTATGCAATAGACGACAAACAGGCAGACAGCGATAAATCGGGAACTGTTTTTGTGCCCAGAGCCAGTGTCATGTACGACATTACTCCATCTTTACAAGTACGGGCAGGACTCTCCAGAGGATACAGAGCGCCGCAAATTTTTGATGAAGATCTTCACATCGAGACCTCAGGATCCAGACAGGTGATCAATAAAAATGATCCTGACCTGAAACAAGAGAATAGCACCAGCTACACATTATCGCTAGATTACAACAAGAATATAGGAGGAGTTAATACGAACTTCCTGATTGAAGGATTTTATACCAAGTTACATAACCCATTCCGCAACGAGATTGGAGCCCCTGATGAAAACGGGACAGTTATTTATACCCGTGTAAATTCCAAAGATGGAGCTGTGGTACAAGGAATCAACATAGAATTGAAATTAGTTCCTTCGGATAAGCTTTCATTCTCAGGAGGTCTTACAGTACAGTCAAGCGAATACAAAGTGACAGAGGAAACATTCAATGAGAAAAAATTCTTCAGAACTCCCAGCACTTATGGATTCTTTACTGTCGATTGGGAATTTGCAAAAAACTTCGGTGTGTCGGCAACAGGAAACTACACCGGTAAAATGTTAGTCCCTTATTTCGGACCCGAAATAACTGTACCCGAAGACGGAGAACTTCGCAAATCGAAAAGCTTTTTCGACACAGGCGTCAAGTTCCATTATGACATGAGATTAGGCGGAGGCGTAACAATAGAATGGTTCGCAGGAATGAAAAATATATTCAACTCTTACCAAAACGATTTTGATAAAGGTATAAATCGTGACCCTTCATATATATACGGCCCTAGCCTACCCCGAACAGTATTCCTTGGATTCAAAATAGGAAATTTACTATAAATCGATCTTCAATTATTAAAAAAGAGGTTTTCCCTTATAGGAGAAGACCTCTTTTTTTCGCATATTTGCTATAAATTAATGAATTTCCAAATGAAAAAGACAATCTTTCTTACCTTACTTCTTACTCTATGCCATTGCTTATATGCTCAGCAAGTAGATACAATAAGCGTATTTAGCAAAAAAATGGATAAAAACATCAAAAATGTTATAATTCTACCCGATGGATATAATACTGCAAACAAAAAATATCCTGTACTTTACTTACTACACGGGCACGGCGGAAAATATGATTCATGGATAAAAACAACAAAGAAAAACCTGCCGGAAGAAGCCACAAAATGGCAAATGATTATCGTATGCCCCGATGGGCAAAACAGCTGGTACTGGGATAGTCCGATTGACCCAAAATTTCAATTTGAAACATATGTGAGTTCCGTGCTGGTTAGTTATATCGATAAAAACTATAAAACCATCGCCGGTTCCGACGGAAGAGCTATCACCGGCCTCAGCATGGGCGGACATGGAGGATTATGGCTCGGCATTAATCATCCTGATGTTTTCGGCGCTTGCGGCTCAATGAGCGGAGGAGTAGATATACGCCCGTTCCCGAACAACTGGAATATGAAAGACAGGCTTGGAGAATATAAACAAAATCCTGAGGTATGGAATAATCACACTGTAATAACCCAACTATATAAGATAGCCCCGAATACCTTATCAATTATTATTGATTGCGGGAAAGACGACTTCTTCTATCAGGTGAATGAAAATTTGCATAACGAAATGCTGCAAAAGAATATTATCCACGATTACATTGTGCGTCCGGGAGGGCATACCCATCAGTATTGGAATAATGCCATAGATTATCAAATGCAATTCTTTTCTAAGTTTTTCAATAAGAATTAGAATCTGTTTAAATTTTATTCGTTCCGATTTTCAGAACTATTTTTAGAGTGATTTTTTCTTTTTTGAAGTGCGAATAGCGGGCTATTCAAACTGAAAAAAGGGAAAAATCAGATAAAAAGAGACTGAAAATGAACGAAGATAGTATTATAATAAAATATTCGTATAAAATTTAAACAGTTTCTTAATACCTTTGACTGTAAGTTAAGGCAATTAGGGTATGAAAGATGTAATTATAGCAGACAAACAAGATATAACCCGCATTGGGATAGAAACCCTTATAGAGAAAACGGGTAAAATATCATCAGTAGCAAGGGCAGACAACAAGAGCGAACTAATAAAACTCTTGTTATCATGTCCGGAGACTATCGTTGTGCTCGATTACACGCTTTCTGACTTCGCCGGCATCGACGAATTACTGAATCTGGGCTACCGGTTTTCCAAAGTAAAATGGTTGTTGTTCTCCGATGAATTGAGTAACGATTTTTTAAGACGGTTAGTAATCAATAGCGAATCTTATAGCGTCGTATTAAAATCGTGTGACCTCGACGAGATAAATATGGCTTTGATACAAATGCTACGCGGAGAACGGTTCATATGTAACCGCGTAACAAATCAATTGTTGCAGCCACAGAAACAGCAAACGGATATAACAGAAAACCTTTTAACTGCAACAGAAAAAGAAATACTCAAAGAAATAGCATTAGGGCATACGACAAAAGAAATTGCCGCCAATCGTCATTTGAGTTTCCACACCATTATTACACACCGCAAAAATATTTTCCGTAAACTGGATGTGAATAATGCACACGAAGCTATCAAATATGCGATGCGGGCAGGGCTGGTCGATCTGGCGGAGTATTATATCTGATCCCGATAAATGAAAAACGCAGATTATTATACTACAAAAATCAACCTATTCTTTATAAACCTCTTTAACAGATACAAAAAGGCCAAACTAAAGTACAAAATAGGTATTCCCATCTGTATAGTTCTACTTATCTGGTATATATTCTGTTTGCCATCACCTCTTTTCGAAGTTCCATACAGCACGGTCGTATCAGACCGGCACAATGAATTACTCGGAGCCCGCATAGCCGACGACCAGCAATGGAGGTTTCCGACTGCCGATTCTGTTCCCGAAAAATATAAAACATGCCTCATCGAATTTGAGGATCAATATTTCCGCTCACATTGGGGAGTGAACCCGCTTGCCATAGGAAGGGCAATCAAAGACAATATAAGTAAAGGACGAATAGTCAGTGGAGCCAGTACGATCACGATGCAGACAATACGGTTGTCACGCAAAGAGAGTCGCACATTCGGCGAAAAGTTCATCGAAATGATATTGGCTACCCGATTGGAATTCTCTTATTCTAAAGACGAAATATTAGCGCTATATGCATCTCACGCCCCTATGGGAGGCAATGTAGTAGGAATAGAGGCTGCATCGTGGCGATATTTCGGTCATCAGGCGGCAACATTATCTTGGGCAGAAGCTGCTACCCTTGCCGTACTTCCGAATTCCCCTTCTTTAATGCATTTCGGACGGAACAGGGAAAAGCTCTTCAATAAGAGAAATAATCTATTGAAAAAACTATACGAACGAAGTATCCTGGATAAAGTAGATTATGAACTCGCGATCTCCGAACCTCTGCCTTTTCAGCCGCATCCGTTGCCGCAAGTCTCTCCACATCTTGTAACCAAACTATATAAAGAAGAGGGAGGCAAACACATCACAACCACAATAGACAAGATTCAACAAGAACGGACAGAATCTATCCTTACCCGATGGAATGCCGAATTTGCCCAGAATGGAGTAAAAAATATAGCTGCTATCGTTTTCGATGTGGAGAAGAATGAAGTAATATCGTATTGTGGTAATGTAGATTTCGAAAACAATATTTCAGGAAACCAAGTAGATATTATTCAGTCGCCTCGCAGCACCGGCAGTATTTTAAAGCCGTTTCTTTACTGTGCCATGCTACAGGAAGGATTGCTCCTGCCAGATCAACTGTTACCCGATGTACCTATCAATTTGAACGGATTTGCACCTAAAAACTTTAGTCTGCAATACGATGGCGCTGTACATGCGTCAGAAGCCTTAGCCCGTTCCCTGAATGTTCCTTTTGTAGTATCATTACGGAAATACAGCGTACCTAAATTTTATAACCTGTTGAAAAACGCAGGTATGACCACATTGAACCGGTCTGCCGACAATTATGGATTATCCCTTATATTAGGTGGAGCTGAGGGTAAACTATGGGATATAAGCGCCATGTATTTGCAGATGGCACAACAATTGAATTCCTACAATGAGGAAGGAAGGTATTATGAACCAAAATCACCGGCTTACATACTGAACGAAAGAGAAGACAAACGAGGAGAAAGAACCCGAAACCCGGTCTTCACAGCCGGAGCTATCTGGCAAACATTAGAAGCACTGACCAACCTGAACCGGCCGGAAGAAATCGATTGGCGTTCGATACCATCTATACAAAAAATAGCCTGGAAAACCGGAACCAGTTTTGGTTTTCGGGATGGATGGGCTGTCGGTGTCAACTCAAAATATGTTGTAGGAGTATGGGTAGGTAATTCGGATGGAGAAGGGCGTCCCGGACTGACAGGAGCACGCACGGCAGGCATGGTTCTATTCGATATATTCGGGGCTCTACCTCAAAGCCGCTGGTTTACACGTCCCGACAACGATCTTGTGAAAGCGGAAATATGCCATGAGAGCGGCTGTCTGAAAAGCATCAATTGCCCTGAGACATCAATAGATACGGTGTGGATATGCAAAAAGGGGCTGGAGTCATCGGTATGCTCTTATCATAAGCTAGTTCATTTGTCTGAAGACAAACAATATCAGGTATATGAGAATTGTGCCGGTAAAAGGGGGATTATCCACACATCGTGGTTTGTATTACCGCCATCCTGGGAATGGTACTATAAAGAACAACATCCCGATTATCGTTCTCTACCACCCTACTCACCTGAATGTAGAGAAGACTCGGATATAAAATTGATGGACTTCATTTACCCGTTCCCTAACGCGGTAATCAGCCTGCCTAAGCAGTTGGATGGCTCTCCCGGGCAGATTGTGTTCGAACTGGCGCACCGTTCGCCTCAAAACCGGGTGTTCTGGCATTTGGATGGACAATATATAGGGGAAACAAAAGACTTTCACAAAAAAGAATGTTCGCCAAACAAAGGGGAGCATACTTTAACCGTCGTGGACGAGACGGGAGCAAGCCTAAGTATCAAACTCGCCGTTAAATAAATTTAACCATATATATGTCGTTGATAATCTGCGTATAACAAATCTTTTCCGAAACCAATGCGTATTTTCCCCTTTTTTTTCAAAATATCCATGCAACGTCTATCTTAAAATTGCATCTACTTATCAAAGCAAGGAGAAAACGTTTGAAGACTTCCCAATCATAACACAAAACAAAACGACAAAGCATGAAAGAGGTTTGCACAGCCAAGCGACGATTTTTTAACATGAGACTAAATTTTACAAAACTTTTTTTGAAATGAAAGAAGTGTCCAAATCAGGATACTTCTTTTATTTTATTTCATAAAAAAATAAAATGGATAAAATTGGAACAGTTTCTTATTTATTTTTATATTTGTACTTAATAGTATTTTCAATACAATTTATATATCGGGTACAAATCGTAGGGCTTATATCAAAAGTATTAGATTGTTAATCAATACTTTAAAGGTATAAATCCCTATTATTTTCATCAAAAAAAAATACACTTATTTCATTGCTAATCTGTCATTTATTTAACTTTTGGAAAAAACTATAGCTAATAAGATGAAAAGACTAGAGGATCTTTTCGTAAGGGTTTGTATGAGTTATTTGATTTGCGCAATGCTAATCTTCGGCATTTTTGGTGGTTATTTTATGTATATCGACTTTAGCCCACTGAATTATATAGACTCGGCTATCGCCATATTTCACTTCTTATTGTTATTTCTGCCATTCAGGGTAATTTACAAACAATCTACATATTTTATACATGTTTATCTGATTTTTATTATGCTTGCGCAAATCGTAATTGTCACTCTTTATTCGAAGACTGGGCAAATCACAGCGGTTATTTGGATTTTTCTTGTACCGATGGGGGCCAGCCTTTTTAAATCTAAAGGAAACAATACTATGTCTTGGATCATTCTTAGTTTTCTAACTACCGCGATAACACTTATTCTTACCTACTTTACCCCAAGTAATTTCGGCATTACACATTTGGCTGAACCTCACAAAGGAGTGGCAGATATACTTACAGTACTAGGTTTTCTTGTCCTTTTATCATTATTTGTTTATTATAAAAATAAAATAGTGGAAATCGAATTGGAAATAGCACAAAACGCGAATAGGAGAAAGCCGATACGACTAACGTCAACAAAAGAAAATACTACTTCGCGTAATGAAAACATATACACGGATGTACTTGCGCTTTTCGAACAAGAAAAACCATATTGTAACCCCAATTACAGCATTACCGATTTAGCCGTTAAGCTCAATTCAAACGTTAAATACGTGAGCTTGGCGCTGCGAAGTCAAAATTCCGACAATTTCAATACCTTTATCAACAGTTTTCGTATTCGTTTGGTAAAAGAGATATTGAACGATGACTCCAAGAAGAAATACACCTTGCAGCATATCTACATATCGGCGGGATTCCGCAACCAAAGCACTTTCAATAAAGCATTCCGCATCGTTGAAGGCATTACTCCTTCCGAATACATCGCCCAAAAGAAAAAAACACAGACAATACTGTAAGCAAACAGTATGTGACTCCTATTTTCAGCCTTATGCAACAATGAATTTTCGAAATCAGTAATGAGATTCTTAAATGCCTTTATAACTGTATATTACTGATAATCAAGTTTATATATAAGTGAAGTTCCGAAATACATTATATTCACTCCCTTTGGACAAGGATAGCAGTGATGCTTCTTCCACCCGTTGTATTAACTTCGACTAAATTTTACACGAAAATTATTACATATTACAACGAGAAATCATTTATAAACTTACAACTGTTTGTAAATAGGATAAACATATTGGAAAATCTATTTTACAAACTAAAAAAAAACAAAACTATGAAACAAGCAAACTTTAAACAAAAACACCGAAAAGGCATAGTATTGATACTATTCCCACTGATGGCATTATTGGCCATAAGCCCTGCGATACATGCCCAGGTAACTATCGGATCGGGTATCCCACCAAACAACGGGGCAATACTCGACGTCAAAAAAAATGATAACGCCGTTAATGCCGATGGAGGAATTAATTTCCCACGGGCGCTCATCACCAATTTCAGCCCAACCACAGCTAACGATTTCGCGGCTTCGATAGGAGCCACAGGCAGTTGGGACATGCAGAAACACATAGGCCTTGTGGTGTACAACACCGGGACTCCCACGGGCCTGCATATTTGGAACGGCACGCGATGGATAGTGGTCGGCGGCGGAGCTTCCCCGTGGAATATCTCCGGGACCTCGAACGCGGCCACGTCAAATACCGATAATATTTACCAGATGGGAGGCGTATCTGTCGGAATAAGCGGGACTGTCGATCCTACGGCGGCTTTGAATGTGGCTTCAACAAATAAAGGAGTATTGTTTCCAAGAGTAACGTTGGCAAGTTCTACCGACAACACTACGATACCCAATCCTACTACCGGCTTACTGGTATATAATACAGGAGCTAATTCTAGTTTCACCACCGTAGGCTATATGTTCTGGGACGGTTCGCAATGGAGGCTCTTTGCCAATGCTTCTTCAGAGGTCGGGGCCGCTGTTTTGAATTGCGCGGGAACGCAAATGAGCCCGGGACAGCAGATTGTGAACGCTACCCCTATCATAGCAGGTACCGTGTTACAAATACCGTACACGGGCAGCAATGGCGGCAGCTTCAACGGCGCCACGCTTTCTTCCACCGGCAACCCGGGTGTAACGGCAACCATCGCGGGCGGTATGCTGGCGGTAGGCAACGGTGTGCTTAGCTTTTCACTATCGGGCGTACCTACACTAGCCCAGCAGGCGCCAGCAGGCATTACTTTCGACCTTACACCTTTTCTCAATGCTAATACCGACATCACGGGCTGTAATGAAGTAACCGTAGGCAACCAGTTGTCAGCTTCGATAGAAGAAGTCGCCGTAATGGGCAATTTTATGCTTGTCACGGATAATACAGGGAATGACACAGGCACACAATATTATGCCTTGCAATGTAACTCCCCCGACGGTAAGTTTTCAGTAAGGGCCGGAGTACCTATCACTCAAACCTCTGTAGCATATGGGAACCAGCGTCTTAACGTACAAGTGAGAAATAATCAGAGCACCGACGTACCTGTGATATGGAACTACAATACCATCTATGGCGGCTCCATCAGTAGTGCCGGTGTTTTGACGATGCCATCTCAAAGATGGGGAGGTGACCAAGATACCGGCAACAGATGGACTAATGCCACGGGAAGCAATGCCAGCAATGGAGCATACTGGGGACAAGTAGGTATTTATGATGCCACTAATAACGGGCCTGAATACAGGCGTTATACATGGATTCCGATAGGACCAAATAAAGTATGTTATGAGATTACCGTAATGGTGGCGCTGGATACAACTACCCCGACGACAGCGGTGCCCCCGACATCGGTAAAATGCTATATTAAGTTTACCCAGGTAACAGCGCTATAGCGCCGTTGGGATGATATAGGTTGACCCATTAAAAGACCCAGCAGCCTGATTATCAAATAAAAAAAAGTATCCGGATTCGGATACTTTTTTTATTTTACTATCTAATTAAGTAGATAAGCCCTTATTCCGCTTTAGGTTCTTGATCTGCGGCAGGAGTAGCGTCTTCCACCACCGGCAAAGATTCCGAAACGGCTTCAGGAGCTTCTGCTTCCACTACTTCTTCAACTTTGGCTTTCGCTTTCTTCGAAGTTTCTTTAACAGCCGTAGCAGGAGCTACAGTTTCATCTTTTTTCTTAGAACGGCGAGTTCTACCTTTAGAAGCGGCTTTTTTCTCCTTCAGCATATTTTCATTGTAATCTACCAATTCGATAAAACACATTGAAGCATTGTCTCCTAAACGATTGCCAGTCTTGATAATGCGAGTATATCCACCCGGACGATCAGCTATCTTTTGAGATACATTCTGGAAAAGCTCTGTTACCGCAGCTTTATTTTGTAAATCCTGAAAAACCAGGCGTCTTGAATGAGTTGAATCCTCTTTTGACTTAGTGATAATCGGCTCTACAACTTTCTTCAAAGCTTTTGCTTTGGCAACTGTTGTAAAGATGCGTTTATTAGGACTAAGTATCAGCGACGCACACATGTTTGCCAACATGGCATTCCTGTGTGAGCTGGTACGCCCCAAATGATTAAATTTTTTATTATGTCTCATGTCGCTTATTAATCTTTATCTAATTTATATTTAGAAATATCCATCCCGAAAGATAAGCTCAGGCTATCCAGCAATTCATCAAGTTCGGTAAGAGATTTCTTACCAAAGTTTCTGAATTTAAGCAGATCGTTCTTATTGAACTGAACCAGCTCGCCAAGAGTTTCTACTTCTGCCGATTTCAGACAGTTAAGAGCACGAACCGAAAGATTCATATCCGATAACTTAGTCTTAAGTAGCTGACGCATATGCAGGATTTCTTCATCAAATTCCTCATTGCCATCTACTTCATTTTGTTCAAGAAGAATTTTCTCATCAGAGAACAACATAAAGTGATGAATCAGAATTTTAGCTGCTTCTTTCAAAGCATCTTTAGGATGAATAGATCCGTCGGTCGTTATTTCTATAACCAGTTTCTCATAATCCGTCTTTTGTTCTACACGATAGTTCTCTATCGAATATTTAACGTTACGGATAGGAGTATAAATAGAGTCGATAGCTATAACATTAACATCATCGGATAGACTACGATTTTCATCAGCAGGAACATATCCCCGGCCTTTGTTAATATTCAGCTCGATTTGAAAGGTTGCATTTTTATCTAAATGACAAACTTCAAGATCAGGGTTCAATACTTCAAATCCTGACAGATGCTTTCCAATATCTCCAGCTTTGAATACTTCGGTACCTGAAATAGTAATGCTGACCTTCTCGTTTTCGATCTCCTCTACGATTTGCTTAAACCGAACCTGTTTCAGGTTAAGTATTATGTTTGTAACATCTTCTATAACACCCGGCACTGTGGCAAATTCATGTTCGACACCGTCGATTTTTATAGAAGTGATAGCAAAACCTTCAAGAGATGAAAGCAGAATACGGCGCAAAGCATTACCTACGGTAATACCATACCCGGGTTCTAACGGACGAAATTCGAATTTCCCGAAGAAATCATCCGCTTCTAACATCAATACTTTATCCGGTTTTTGAAATGCTAATATAGCCATGTATTTAATTAATTTTTAGAATACAACTCAACGATCAACTGTTCTTTAATGTTTTCCGGGATATCTGCTCTTTCAGGCAGGTGAAGAAACTTACCTGTCATAGTAGCTGCGTCCCACTCGATCCAAGGGTATTTACTATGATTAAAACCTGACAATGCTTCGCCTACAACTTCCATTGATTTGGATTTTTCGCGTACACCGATCAATTGTCCGGGTTTAATTGAATATGAAGGAATGTTTACCACCGACCCGTCTACTACGATATGACGGTGAGAAACAAGCTGACGTGCAGCTGCTCTGGTAGGAGCTATTCCTAAACGAAAAACTATATTGTCCAGTCTCGATTCTAACATTTGAAGCAACACTTCACCTGTAATACCACGAGAAGACAAAGCTTTATCGAACATATTACGGAATTGTTTTTCAAGAACTCCATAAGTATATTTTGCTTTTTGTTTTTCACGCAATTGAATACCGTACTCCGACGATTTCTTTTTCCTTCCATTTCCGTGTTGTCCCGGAGGATAGTTCTTTTTAGAAAGAACTTTGTCAGGTCCGAATATTGGCTCTCCGAATTTACGGGCGATTCTTGATTTTGGTCCAGTATATCTTGCCATTTTTTTTCTAATTAATAATTGATGAAAGCTAAAATTGTGCAGCCGCGATTACAGAGAGGGTCGTTGTAATCAAATCACAATTCAAGGTTCCAATTTTAAATTTGATTAAACTCTTCTGTGTTTAGGAGGACGGCATCCATTGTGAGGAAGCGGAGTAACGTCTACGATTTCTGTTACTTCAATGCCTGCTGCATGGATAGTACGGATAGCAGACTCACGTCCGTTGCCCGGTCCTTTTACGTATACTTTAACTTTTCTCAATCCTAGGTCAAATGCTACTTTTGCACAATCCTGTGCTGCCATTTGAGCTGCGTACGGGGTATTCTTTTTAGAACTTCTAAAACCCATTTTCCCTGCCGATGACCAACTAATTACTTGGCCGTCATTGTTTGTAAGCGATATAATAATATTGTTGAAAGAAGAATGCACATGGGCTTGTCCAATTGCATCCACCTTAACATTTCTTTTTTTCGCTGCGACTGTCTTTTTTGCCATATCAGATTAATTATTTTGTAGCTTTTTTCTTGTTAGCAACAGTTTTCTTTCTACCCTTACGTGTACGGGCATTATTCTTAGTGCTTTGACCTCTCAAAGGTAATCCGATACGGTGACGGATACCTCTGTAACAACCTATATCCATCAATCGCTTGATATTAAGTTGTACTTCTGAACGCAAGTCTCCTTCTACTTTAAATTTAGTAGCGATGATTTCTCGCACTGCCCCGGCCTGGTCATCGTTCCAGTCCTTAACTTTGACATCTCTGTCAATTCCTGCTTCCGCAAGGATTTTGTTCGCAGAGCTACGTCCGATACCAAAAATGTACGTCAAGGCTATTTCGCCTCTCTTATTTTGTGGTAAATCGACCCCAACAATTCTTATTGCCATATATTTTTCAGATTAATTTGCAAAATTAATAAATTATCCCTGACGTTGTTTGTACTTAGGGTTTTTTTTGTTTATTATGTATAAGCGTCCTTTTCTTCTGACGATTTTGCAATCAGCGGTACGCTTTTTTAATGATGCTCTTACTTTCATATCTTTATTTTTTTATTTGTATCTGAATGAAATCCGTCCTTTTGTCAAATCATAAGGAGACATTTCCACAC
Organism: Dysgonomonas reticulitermitis; assembly: GCF_054601275.1. Lineage (NCBI taxonomy): Bacteria > Pseudomonadati > Bacteroidota > Bacteroidia > Bacteroidales > Dysgonomonadaceae > Dysgonomonas > Dysgonomonas reticulitermitis. Next base: position 30,732 of record NZ_BAAHWU010000024.1, read on the forward strand.
GCACCTTATCTCCCGGAAGGATTTTAATGTAATGCATCCGCATCTTTCCGGATATATGAGCTGTTATCTCATGTCCGTTTTCGAGTTCAACGCGAAACATTGCATTGGATAGTGCTTCTACTATAACTCCATCTTGTTCTATTGCTGCTTGTTTAGCCATAAAATTATTTAAGATTAAATTGCGTTATTTCCTAAAACAGCTTCCACAAATTCAAATGTCGATAAAATATCGGCTTTTCCCTGACGGATAGCTACTGTATGCTCAAAATGGGCAGAGGGTTTACGGTCACGGGTTCTCACTGTCCAACCATCGCTCTCGAAAACGACGTTCTTACTTCCCATGTTTATCATCGGCTCTATAGCAATGCACATTCCCTTTTTTAATAAAGGACCTGTACCTCGTTTACCGTAGTTAGGAACATCCGGTGATTCGTGCATCTTGCGACCGATACCATGTCCGACTAATTCGCGGACTACAGAGTATCCATGTTTTTCGCAATAGGTCTGCACTGCATCGCCTATATCTCCTATCCGATTGCCTTCCACAGCTTTTTCTATACCTAGATAAAGAGACTCCTTTGTTGTCCGCAACAGAGCTTTCACATCTTCTGTAACTTCTCCTACACAGAATGTATAGGCCGAATCGCCACAAAATCCGTTCTTTTCCGTTCCACAATCAACTGAAATGACATCTCCCTCCTTAAGCGCATAATCAGTAGGGAACCCATGTACAACCTGTTCGTTTACCGAAGCACAAATCGCACCGGGAAAATCTACAGTTCCCGGAGCTCCCTTGTATCCTAAGAATGAAGGTATAGCTCCGTGATCGTATATAAATTCTTTAGCTATTTTATCTAATTGAAACAAAGTAATTCCGGGCTTGATATGCTTTGCCACTTCACCCAGGGTCATACCCACCAGGCGATTAGCTTCACGCATCAATTCGATTTCTTCGTTTGTTTTCAGAAATATCATTTAAACCTCCTTAATATGCTGCAATTGAACCTGAACGTCCTTTGATTCGTCCTGATTTTAATAAACCGTCATAATGTCTCATCAACAAGTGACTCTCTACCTGTTGCAAAGTATCGAGTACAACCCCTACAAGGATCAACAGCGATGTACCTCCAAAGAATTGAGAGAACTCGCGGCTAATGCCAAAATAGCTGGCAAAAGCAGGCATGATAGCAACCAACGCCAGGAATAATGACCCCGGCAATGTTATATGAGACATAATAGAGTCTATATAATCGGCTGTTTTCTTACCTGGTTTAATACCTGGTATAAATCCATTATTACGTTTTAATTCATCAGCCATCTGAACCGGATTTATTGTTACAGCTGTGTAAAACCATGTGAAAGCAATGATAAGCACTGCCAACACAATATTGTATGTTACACTTGTATGATCTGTAAAAGATCCCAAAAATCCTGTTTTATCAGTAGAAAATCCCGCCAACATAACCGGAACCATCATAATTGCCTGAGCAAAGATGATAGGCATCACGTTAGCAGCATTCACTTTCAATGGAATATACTGGCGCGCACCTCCGTATTGCTTGTTACCTACAACCCTTTTGGCATACTGCACCGGTATTCTGCGAGTTCCTTGTACCAACATGATAGCTCCGCAAATAACAAGAAGCAAGAATACTATTTCGGCCAAGAACATCACTAAACCTCCGGCCTGACTACTCAAACGGGAAGTAAACTCTCCGATAAGGGCGTGTGGTAAACGGGCGATAATACCCACCAAGATGATGAACGAAACACCATTTCCTATACCTTTATCTGTAATGCGCTCTCCTAACCAAAGAACAAACATACTTCCTCCAGCCAATATAATCGCGGAAGGCACCAGGAATCCCCAGCCCGATGGAGCAGCAGGTCCAAGTGCACCAACCAAATAGGCAGGACCCTGCACTAAAAGGATAGCTACTGTCAGATAACGGGTATACTGATTCAGTTTAGTACGTCCGCTTTCTCCTTCTCTCTGCAATTTCTGGAAGTAAGGCACTGCTATGCCCAACAACTGGATAACGATAGATGCCGAGATATACGGCATGATACCTAATGCAAAGATGGATGCATTGGAAAACGCACCCCCCGAGAACATATCCAATATCCCCAATAATCCACCTGCTGTCTTCGCTTGAAGAGCATCAAGCTGAACCGGATCAACGCCCGGAAGGATAATATGGACTCCGAAGCGATAGATCACTACGAAAAAGAAGGTAGTAAGGAGTCTTTTTCTAAGATCTTCTATCTTCCATATATTTTCTAGTGTTTTTACTAATCCCATCTTACTTCAGTTTTGTTGCGGTTCCACCTATAGCTTGAATAGCTGCCTCAGCTGATTTTGAAAATGCATGTGCTTCTACATCTACCTTTGTAGTAAGAGCTCCATTTCCAAGGATTTTAACCAAGTGCTTTGAAGAAACGAATCCGGCATCCATTAATGTCTGGATATCGATCTTTTCAACGTTCTTAGTTTCAGCCAAACGCTGCAATACATCCAGATTGATAGCTTTATATTCTACACGGTTAATATTCTTAAATCCGAATTTAGGGAGACGGCGTTGTATTGGCATCTGACCTCCTTCAAATCCGATTTTCTTAGAATAACCCGATCTGGACTTAGCTCCTTTATGACCTCTTGTTGAAGTACCACCTAAACCCGAACCCGTACCACGTCCGATTCTTTTTCCGGTTTTTGTCGACCCTTCAGCCGGTCTCAAATTTGATAAACTCATATCTATATATTTTTTATCTTATAAACGAAATTAATCTACTATCGCCACCAAATGACTTACTTTGTTGATCATACCCCTGATAGACGGTGTATCTTCATGTTCTATAACACGGTTCAACTTTCTAAGTCCAAGAGCGTCTAAAGTCAGCTTTTGGGCTTTAGGACATTTGATTCTGCTTTTTACCTGTTTAATTTTAATTTTTGCCATAATAATTTTCTTTGCAAATTAACCTTTAAACACTTTCTCCATAGAAATACCTCTGTTCTGAGCCACAGTGTACGCGTCTCTCAACTCGCCTAAAGCTTCAATTGTCGCTTTTACCAAGTTGTGAGGATTTGACGAACCTTTCGATTTAGCCAATACGTCTGTAACACCAACACTCTCCAGCACGGCACGCATCGCACCTCCTGCTTTCACACCTGTACCGGGAGCAGCGGGACGAAGCATCACCTCGGAACCTCCAAAGCGAGCTACTTGCTCGTGAGGAACTGTTCCTTTCTGTACCGGAACTTTAATAAGGTTTTTCTTCGCGGCTTCAACTCCTTTAGCTATGGCTGTTGTAACCTCACCGGCTTTACCCAGTCCCCAGCCTACTATACCATCTTCGTTTCCTACAACTACGATAGCGGCAAAGCTGAATGTACGACCTCCTTTTGTTACTTTAGTAACACGGTTGATAGCAACTAATCTGTCTTTCAATTCGATATCGTTGGTCGATTTTACTCTATTGTTAACTCCTGCCATTTCTATTAAAATTTAAGTCCACCTTTACGGGCAGCATCTGCCAATTCTTTAATTCTACCGTGATATAAAAAACCATTACGATCGAATACCACAGCTGTAACACCAGCTTCCTGAGCATTTTTAGCAATCAGTTCACCAACCTTTGCAGCTATTTCTTTTTTAGGAGCTTTGTCTGTTATTTTAAGAGACGAAGCCGCTGCCAAAGTCTTACCTGTCAAATCGTCGATAACTTGCGCATAAATTTGCTTGTTGCTTCTGAATACTGTCAGACGCGGACGCTCGGCAGTTCCTGCTATCTTACCACGGACACGCAGTTTTATTTTATTTCTTCTATCTGTCTTTGTTAACATGATTTCTTACAGTTTAAGATTATTTACCTGCGGCTTTACCTGATTTGCGACGGATAACTTCGCCAACAAAGCGTATACCTTTACCTTTATAAGGCTCCGGTTTACGGAATGAACGAATTTTCGCACAAACCTGGCCTATCAGTTGTTTATCACAAGATTCCAGAATGATCTGAGGGTTTTTGTTTCTCTCCGATTTAGTTTCCAGTTTCACTTCAGTTGGTAACAGCATGTGAATACTGTGAGTAAATCCTAAAGACAACTCCAGAAGCTGGCCGTTGTTTGATGCACGGTAGCCAACCCCGACTAATTCAAGTTCTTTGCGATATCCTTCCGAAACGCCAACAACCATATTGCTAATCAACGACCTGTACAAACCATGTAAAGAGCGGTGATTTTTATCATCGGACGGACGTGCTACCGAGAGTGTTCCATCTTCAACAGAGACTTTGATATCAGGATTAACTTCTTGCGATAGTTCTCCTTTAGGTCCTTTTACTGTAATTAAATTATCCTTGCCAACAGTAACTGTTACTCCGGCCGGAATACTTATGGGTAATTTTCCTATTCTTGACATAACTTTCTATTCTCCCTCTTAATTAATAAACATAACACATTACTTCACCCCCAACTTTCAAGTCGCGAGCTTCTTTGTCTGTCATCACTCCTTTTGAGGTAGATACAACAGCTATACCCAGTCCGTTAAGGACACGGGGCAAGTCTTTATACCCAACATATTTACGAAGACCTGGAGAAGAAATGCGGATCAGTTTTTTGATCGCGTTTACTTTATTTACAGGATCGTATTTCAAGGCTATTTTGATAGCGCCTTGAGGTCCTTCATCTACAAACTTATAGTTAAGAATGTAGCCTTTTTCAAAGAGAATTTTTGTAATCTCTTTTTTCAAATTTGACGCCGGAATTTCTACAACTCTGTGGCCGGCCATGATGGCGTTTCTCACACGCGTCAAATAATCTGCTATTGGATCTGTCATGATTAAATGATTTAAATTAATCCCGCCTATCGGGACAATATTTAATATTCAAGTTATGAGTTATAAGTTAAGAGTTATAAGTTTGAGAATCAGCATCAATTCTCCATCTTTGACTTTTCACTTATAACTTTTCACTTATAACTTCTTTTTACCAGCTTGCTTTCTTAACTCCTGGTATTAAGCCCTTCGAAGCCATTTCCCTGAATTGAATACGGGAAATTCCAAATTGGCGAATGTAGCCTTTTGGACGGCCTGTAAGGCTGCAACGGTTGTGCAGGCGTACAGGTGAAGCATTCTTAGGCAGAGCTTGTAGCGCCTCGAAATCGCCATCGGCTTTCAGTTGCGCTCTTTTAGCAGCATATTTGGCTACCAGCTTAGCTCTCTTTACCTCGCGAGCTTTCATTGATTCTTTTGCCATCTTATATCAATTCTTTTTTTGCGTTCTTAAATGGTAATCCGAACTCTCTCAAAAGTGCATAGCCTTCTTCATCTGTTTTTGCAGAAGTTACAAAGGTAATATTCATTCCCAGAATACGGCTAATGTTGTCGATATTAATTTCAGGGAAGATAATTTGCTCTTCGATACCTAGTGTATAATTTCCTCTTCCGTCAAGTTTGCTTTCGATACCTTTGAAGTCGCGGATACGAGGCAATGCTACACGAACCAGTCTTTCAAGAAACTCATACATTTTGTCGTGACGTAAAGTAACCATCACTCCGATCGGCATTTTCTTACGTAACTTAAAGTTCGAAATATCTTTCTTGGAATAAGTTGCTACTGCTTTTTGTCCTGCAATCGTGGTGATCTCGTTAACAGCAGTTTCTATAATTTTTTTATCGGCAACTGCTATACCCAGACCTTGATTAATAACGATTTTTTTCAATACAGGCACCTGCATGTTTGACTTATAACCGAATTCTTTCATCAAAGAAGACACAATACGGTCTTTATATTCTGTTTTAAGGGTTGTTGTATTGCTCATTATTTAATTTCCTCCCCTGATTTTTTAGCGTAACGTACTAGCTTCCCATTCACTTCTTTGCGGCCGATACGTGTTGGTTTTCCCGATTTAGGGTCTACCACGTTCAGGTTAGAAATATGAATAGCAGCTTCTTTCTTTTCGATTCCTCCTTGAGGACTTTTAGCATTAGGCTTAGTATGTTTCGATACCATGTTGAGGCCTTCTACGATTGCGCGTTGTTTGTCAACCAGGACTTTCAACACACGACCGGTTTTACCTTTATCGACACCAGTATTCACATAAACTATATCGCCTTTTTTGATATGTAATTTACTCATTGCTTTTTAGTTTTTTGAATTAAAGTACCTCTGGTGCCAACGAAACTATTTTCATATTGGTTGCGCGAAGCTCGCGGGCAACTGGTCCGAAAATACGGCTTCCTCTGATTTCACCGGCTGCGTTCAACAAAACACATGCATTATCGTCGAAACGGATATAAGAACCATCTGCACGACGGATTTCTTTTTTGGTACGCACGATAATTGCTTTTGTAACAGCACCTTTTTTAATATCACTCGAAGGGATCACATTCTTGATAGCAACCACAATCACATCCCCGACAGACGCATAACGTCTTCTTGTTCCGCCAAGTACGCGGATACATAAGCATTCTCTAGCTCCACTGTTGTCAGTAACGACTAGTCTTGATTCTTGTTGTATCATAATTATTTAGCCCTTTCGATTATTTCGATTAATCTCCATCTTTTAGTTTTACTCAACGGACGAGTTTCCATAATGCGTACTGTATCGCCTATGTTGCACTCGTTCTTTTCGTCATGAGCATGATATTTCTTCGTTTTGTTAACGAATTTTCCATACATTGGGTGTTTTTCTTTCCATTTTACAGCAACCGTGATACTTTTATCCATCTTGTTACTGAAAACGACCCCGATTCTTTCTTTTCTTAAATTTCTCGTTTCCATCAGCTCTTTATTATTTTTTTAGTTCTCTTTGGCGAAGCTCTGTCTGAAAACGAGCGATATCGCGACGTTTTTCTTTGATCTTTGTCGGAGCATCCAATGGAGATACACTGTGGTTTAACACCATTTGGTTTAATGCTATTCTTTCAGCATCTAATCTTTCGTTCAATTCTTTGTCGGAAAGTTCTCTTACTTCTGCAATTTTCATACTTCTTAAGCGTTTTGAGTTAAGTCATAATCTCTGCGCACTACAAATTTTGTAGTCACAGGAAGCTTTTGAGCCGCGAGGCGCAATGCTTCTTTTGCCACATCATAAGATACACCTTCGATTTCGAATATGATTCTTCCTGGTGTAACTGGTGCAACGAACCCTTCCGGAGATCCCTTACCTTTACCCATACGTACTTCGGCAGGTTTCTTTGTGATAGGTTTGTCTGGGAAAATTCTAACCCAAACTTGTCCTTGACGCTGCATGTAACGAGTTACTGCAATACGAGCCGCTTCTATTTGGCGCCCTGTAATCCATTTGTTTTCCAGGGTTTTGATACCAAATGAACCGAAAGCCAGTTCATGCCCTCTTTGAGCATTACCTTTCATACGACCTTTTTGCTGTCTTCTGAATTTTGTTTTCTTCGGTTGTAACATTTTACTTCAAACGTTTTTTTAATTACTTTCTCTTATTTCTCTTGAAACCTCCTCTTCCTTGGTCGTCTCTGTTGCGACGTTCGCCACGGTCTCCTCCACCTCTGTTGTTGTTAGAGTGTCCGCCGTCTTTCGCTGCAATGAACGAAGGAGCAAGGTCTTTCTTGCCGTAAACTTCTCCACGGCAAATCCATACTTTGATACCAATCAAACCAACTTTTGTGAGGGCTTCGGCATGTGCATAGTCGATATCGGCACGGAATGTATGAAGTGGAGTACGTCCTTCTTTATACATTTCAGAACGGGCCATTTCAGCTCCATTCAAACGGCCTGATACCTGAATTTTAATACCTTCGGCTCCTATTCTCATTGTTGATGCAATAGCCATTTTAACGGCACGGCGGTATGCGATTTTTCCTTCTACCTGACGAGCCACATTGTTAGCCACGATTACTGCATCCAACTCTGGTTTTTTTATTTCGAAAATGTTGATTTGGATATCTTTATCTGTAATCTTCTTTAACTCTTCTTTCAGTTTGTCTACTTCTTGTCCTCCCTTACCGATGATAATTCCCGGACGGGCTGTACAAACTGTGATAGTTACTAATTTAAGTGTTCTTTCGATAACGATACGAGATACACTAGCTTTAGCCAGACGGGCATTCAGATATTTACGGATTTTGCTATCTTCAAGCAAGGTGTTTCCGTATTTCTTACCGCCATACCAGTTAGAATCCCATCCACGGATGATACCTAAACGATTTGCTATTGGATTTACTTTTTGTCCCATCTGCTAATTAATTTTGATTTTCTTTATTAAGTGTATCTACGTGGAGAGTTACATGATTCGAGCGTTTGCGGATTCTGTAACCTCTTCCTTGTGGAGCCGGGCGCATTCTTTTCATCATGGCGCCTCCGTCTACGTTTATCAATGACACAAATAGTTCACCACTTTCGGCTTTACGTTCATTTTTAGCTTCCCAGTTTGCGATAGCTGAACGTAATAGTTTTTCTAATTTAGCAGCAGCTTCCTTATTTGAGTATTTCAGTACGCCAAGTGCTCTGAACGCTTCCACACCACGAATCATATCTGCCACAAGGCGCATTTTTCGAGGCGAAGTCGGTACATCGTTCAACTTAGCAAAAGAAATAGTCTTTTGAGCTTCTTTTCTTGCTTCAGCTGCTATACGTTTTCTCTTACCCATTATTTTTAATGTTTTCTTTTTTAATTAATTATTGGCTGCTTCAATTATTTTTTCTTGTTACCACCATGTCCACGGAATGTACGTGTAAGCGCAAATTCTCCTAATTTGTGGCCTACCATGTTTTCTGTTACATATACGGGAATAAATTTATTTCCGTTGTGAACAGCAATAGTATGACCCACAAAGTCAGGTGATATCATTGAAGCTCTTGCCCATGTTTTAACTACAGCTTTTTTACCTGACTCATTCATAGCCAAGACTTTTTTCTCAAGCTTAACATTAATATACGGGCCTTTTTTTAACGAACGACTCATAATTTATTATTGATTAATCAGGTTATTATTTCTTTCTTCTTTCTACGATGTACTTAGAAGAGTGTTTCTTAGGAGCCCTTGTTTTAAGACCCTTAGCATACAATCCCTTACGTGAACGTGGGTGTCCACCTGAAGCGCGACCTTCACCACCACCCATCGGGTGATCTACCGGGTTCATTACAACACCCCGGTTGTGAGGACGACGACCAAGCCAACGAGAGCGTCCGGCTTTACCTGATTTTTCAAGTCCGTGATCTGTATTACCTACACTACCTACAGTAGCTTTGCAGGCTAAAAGGATCTTGCGTGTTTCGCCTGAAGGCATTTTGATGATAGCATAGTCGCCTTCGCGTGAAGTCAACTGTGCAAATGCACCTGCCGAACGAACCATTTTAGCTCCCTGACCAGGACGTAGTTCTACATTATGAATCACTGTACCGATTGGAATTTTCGCCAATGGTAAAGCATTTCCAACCTCAGGGGCAGCATCGGCTCCTGATATCACTGTCTGACCTACTACCAAACCTTGAGGAGCCAAAATGTATGTTTTTGCTCCATCTGCATAATACAACAATGCGATACGTGCCGAACGGTTCGGGTCGTATTCGATTGATTTTACAGAGGCTGGTACTCCGTCTTTTGTTCTCTTGAAATCGATAAGCCTGTAAGATCTTTTGTGACCACCGCCAAGATAACGCATTGTCATCTTACCTTGGTTGTTACGACCTCCAGACGCCTTTTTGCCGACTACAAGAGATTTTTCTGGTACACTTGCAGTGATTTCTTCGAATGTACCAATAATTTTGTGTCTCTGCCCCGGTGTTGTGGGCTTTAATTTACGTACTGCCATTTTTTATTTAGATATTACTAAAAAAGTCTATACTTTCACCGTCTTTCAGGGTGATTATCGCTTTTTTGAAAGCCGGAGTTCTTCCGCTGATAACACCTGCTTTGGTGTTACGGCTTTTACGCTTTCCGGCATAGTTCATTGTATTCACAGATACAACTGTTACACTGTAAAGCTCTTCTACTGCTTTCTTAATCTCCACTTTGTTTGCACTTGGAGCAACACGAAAACCATAACGATTAGAGAATTTCTCTGAAATCGCTGTTTGTTTTTCTGTCAATATTGGTTTAATCAAAATTCCCATAGTTTACTTCCTTATGCTTTTAAAAGGTTATCTATAATAGCTACCGAAGACTCAGCCAACACTAAACTTGTACAGTTAAGTATTGAATAAGTATTTAAATCAGAAGCCCTTACAACTTTTACTCTCTCTAAATTACGAGCCGACAAATATACATTTTTATTTTGATCCGGCAAAACCAGAAGTATCTTTTTATCAGCAACTTGCAGATTGTTGGCCAATGCTACAAAATCTTTTGTTTTTGGCGCATCGAATGAAAGATCTTCAATAACTACGATCTGGTTTTCTTTTGCTTTAGTAGAAAGCGCAGATTTACGAGCCAGTTGTTTTACTTTCTTATTCAATTTGAAGCTGTAATCTCTGGGTGTAGGACCAAATACACGTGCTCCACCAACCAATACCGGCGATTTGATATCACCACGGCGAGCGCCGCCTCCACCTTTCTGGCGGATCAACTTGCGTGTACTTCCCGACAATTCACTTCTTTCTTTAGTTTTGTGAGTACCTTGACGTTGATTCGCAAGATATTGTTTCACATCTAACCAAAGAACGTGCTCGTTAGGCTCAATTCCATAAATAGCGTCATTCAGCGCCACTTTTTTCCCGGTATCTTTACCGTTTTTATCTAATACGCTTAGTTCCATTATCTTTCTATTCTAACGATTGAACCTTTACTTCCTGGAACAGAACCTTTAATCAATAAAAGATTGTGTTCCGGAATTATTTTAATAATCACGAGGTTTTGTACAGTAACTTGTTTGTTACCTAACTGTCCGGCCATTTTTGTTCCTTTAAATACCTTTGCGGGGTATGAACAGGCTCCGATCGATCCCGGTGCACGAAGGCGGTTGTGCTGTCCTAATGTAGCTTGTCCTACTCCGGCAAAATGATGCCGTTTAACTACGCCTTGGAAACCTTTACCTTTCGACACTCCAATTACGTCTATAAAAGGATCGTCCATAGAGAACATTCCGTCTACTGTAATAACGTCTCCTAGTTTGTATTTCTCTTCGTACTTGAACTCGGCCAAGTGTCTTTGAGGTGCTACTCCGGCTTTCTTAAAATGTCCGGCTTCCGGTCTGCTGGTATGCTTGTCTTTCTTTTCGACAAAGCCCACCTGCACAGCCTCGTAGCCATCGTTTTCTACAGTTTTAACCTGAGTAACAACACAAGGACCCACTTCGATAACAGTGCATGGAATATTTTTTCCCTCGGCACTGAAAACGGATGTCATTCCGATTTTTTTTCCTAATAATCCTGGCATTTCTCTAATTATTTATTTAAGTATTTGAGTTTACAAGTTTACTGGTTTACTAGTTTTTTAATTTACCTCTCGCTTGTCTACTCTTGATTTAATTTTTTCTTGTACACTAGTAAACCAGTATACTTTTTAACTTATTATCAAACTTTGATTTCAACTTCCACACCACTTGGCAATTCAAGTTTCATAAGCGCGTCTACTGTTTTAGCTGTAGAGCTATAGATGTCGATCAACCTTTTATAGGAAGATAGTTCGAACTGCTCACGAGACTTTTTGTTTACGAAAGTTGAGCGGTTTACAGTAAAAATGCGTTTGTGAGTTGGTAATGGAATTGGACCACTTACTACAGCACCTGTTGCTTTTACTGTTTTAACGATTTTTTCGGCAGATTTATCTACCAGCGTGTAATCGTACGATTTCAGTTTAATTCTAATTTTCTGACTCATCCTTGGGTTTAGTTAGTTATTAAAAAATTGTTTATATAAAAAATATAGAAGACTGCGATTAAGAGTCATTTACTAATCGCAGTCTATATTTTATTTAATCAAATCGACACGTCCTTTAACTTCGGTCAATACCTGGCGTGCAATCGAAGGAGAAACCATCTCGTAATGAGAGAATGTCATTGCCGACGTTGCTCTACCCGATGTGATTGTTCTCAACGATGTTACGTATCCAAACATTTCCGCCAATGGCACTTTCGCTTTTACGATACGTGCACCTGAACGGCTGGATTCCATCCCTTCTACTTGTCCGCGACGCTTGTTCAAGTCGGAGATCACATCACCCATACTTTCTTCCGGAGTTACAACTTCCAGTTTCATAATAGGTTCCTGTAAAGCAGGGCCGGCTTTTTCCGAAGCGCTCTTGAACGCGAATTTGGCACAAAGCTCAAACGACAACTGGTCAGAGTCCACTGTATGATAAGAACCGTCAACAAGAACCACTTTCAGTTTATCGAGCGCATATCCTGCAAGTACACCATTCTTCATTGCAGCAAGGAAACCTTTCTGTACAGAAGGGATGAATTCTTTAGGGACATTACCACCTTTTACTTCGTCTATAAATTGAAGTTCACCTTCAAAATCGGCATCTGCTGGTCCAACCTTAACAATAATATCGGCAAATTTACCGCGACCTCCGGATTGTTTCTTATAAACCTCACGAAGTTCAACTGTTTGGGTAATGGTTTCCTTATATGATACCTGAGGGCGGCCTTGATTACATTCGACCTTGAATTCACGTTTCAAACGGTCGATAATGATTTCAAGGTGAAGCTCACCCATACCTTCTATAATAGTCTGGCCCGAATCTTCGTCAGTATGTACGCGGAACGTAGGATCCTCTTCAGACAATTTGGCAAGGCCGTTAGACAATTTGTCTATATCTTTTTGAGTGATAGGTTCGATCGCGATTCCTATAACCGGTTCCGGGAAGTCCATAGACTCAAGAACAATCGGATGATTTTCGTCACACAAAGTATCTCCGGTACGGATATCTTTGAAACCTACTCCTGCGCCTATATCACCACAACCGATAACATCTTTCGGATTCTGTTTGTTTGAGTGCATCTGGAACAAACGTGAAATACGTTCTTTTTTCTCAGAACGAGTATTATACACATAAGAACCGGCAGCCAATTCTCCGGAATAAACACGGAAGAAACATAACCGTCCGACAAATGGGTCTGTAGCGATCTTAAATGCCAAAGCACACATAGGTTCATCCTGACTCGGATGACGAACTACTGTTTCTCCTGTTCTCGGGTCTGTACCCTCGATAGCTAATGTATCGATAGGGCTAGGGAGGAATTTACATACGCCGTCCAATAATGGTTGAACTCCTTTATTTTTGAAAGAAGAACCGCAAAACATTGGATTAACCTGCATAGATAATGTACCCTTACGGATAGCTGCGACAATCTCTTCTTCTGTAATAGATGACGGATCGTCAAAGAACTTCTCCACCAATGTTTCATCACATTCAGCAGCTTTTTCCAGCATTTTTTCTCTCCATTCCTGAGCTTCGGCAAGACATTCAGCAGGTATTTCACTTAGCTCGTAGTCAGCGCCCATTGTTTCATCATGCCAGTACATCGCCTTCATTTTGATCAGGTCGACAATACCTCTGAAGTTTTCTTCTGCTCCAATTGGAATTTGAACCGGACAAGGATTACCATTCAACATTTCTTTGATTTGGCGAACCACTTCAAAGAAGTCGGCACCCGAACGGTCCATTTTGTTAACATAACACATACGTGGAACATCGTATTTGTCAGCCTGACGCCATACCGTTTCCGACTGTGGTTCCACACCACTTACGGCATCGTAAGCAGCAATAGCACCGTCGAGAATACGAAGCGAGCGTTCTACCTCTACTGTAAAGTCAACGTGTCCGGGAGTATCTATCAGGTTGATCTTAAAGACCTCATTGTTATACTTCCAGCTAGCCGTCGTAGCAGCAGATGTAATAGTGATACCCCGTTCCTGTTCTTGCGCCATCCAGTCCATTGTAGCAGCGCCATCGTGCACCTCACCAATCTTGTGAGTTAGTCCTGTATAAAACAAAATACGTTCTGAGGTAGTCGTTTTTCCGGCATCAATGTGAGCCATGATGCCTATATTTCTAGTAAGTCTTAAACTATCTATTCCCTTTGCCATTGTTTTTTAATTAACTCTCCTTATTTGGTTAAAATCTGAAATGAGCAAAAGCACGGTTGGCCTCAGCCATTTTGTGCATATCCTCTTTTCTCTTAAATGAACCACCTTGATTATTGAATGCATCTACAATTTCCGCGCCCAATTTATCGGCCATAGTCTTACCACCTCTTTTACGAGCATATAGGATAAGATTTTTCATACAAATTGATTCTTTGCGATCAGGGCGTATTTCGGTAGGAACTTGAAATGTTGCGCCACCTACCCGGCGAGACTTCACTTCGACTTGCGGAGTTACGTTATCTAATGCTGCTTTCCATACCTCGAGAGCAGACTTTTCTTCGTTTGGTAGTTTTTTCTTTACAATTTCCAGCGCTGTATAGAAAATATCGAATGCGGTCGATTTCTTACCATCGTACATTAAGTGGTTAACAAACTTTGTAACCTTTACATCACCGAAAACAGGATCCGGGAGGATCTGTCTTTTCTTTGGTTTTGCTTTTCTCATTTTTTCTTAAAAAATTTTGTTTTTGTTTTTGGTTGCCAATTTTCTGATGTCTTCAACGGTTCCGCCGAACCATTTACTCAACCCATGTATAGCCTATCCAATAAACTTAAACCGTTTTAATACTAAATTAAAAATCTCGGTTAAGGGATTAACTAATCGGAATTATTTTTTCTTCTTAGCTCCTGCAGCAGCTACAGCTCCCGGTTTAGGACGTTTTGCTCCGTATTTAGAGCGACGTTGTGTGCGACCGTTAACACCGGCAGTATCCAATGTTCCGCGAACAATGTGATAACGAACTCCCGGAAGGTCTTTTACACGACCACCTCTAACAAGTACAATAGAGTGTTCCTGCAAGTTATGTCCTTCTCCAGGAATATAAGCATTCACCTCTTTTGTGTTTGTTAAACGTACACGCGCCACCTTACGCATTGCTGAATTAGGTTTTTTAGGAGTAGTAGTATACACACGGATACAAACGCCTCTACGTTGAGGACATGCATCTAGCGCACGGGACTTACTCTTTTCAACCAAAACAGTCCGTCCTTTTCTTACTAATTGTTGAATTGTAGGCATCTTGTTTTAATCTTTAGAACTTTAAATTCATTTTTTATTATACAATTTTTACTTATGCAAACAACACACTAAATAGAAGCTATCCCAATGACAATCAATATTTTGTCATCAAAATAAGCCTCTCCCCGTGCGTTATTCGGGTTGCAAATGTAGACATAATCAATAAGATACACAAATATTTAGATATTTTTTTTCCTACAAACCCAAGTGTAGTGAGCAGATACAGAGTGCTCTTCGGTAATTATTTCGAAAAAATAACTTTAATCATTATTTTTTTTACTGACATACGCCATACCTTTGTAAATTATGCGGCACGAATTATTCTCTCAACATAAATATAAATTTTTCAGTCTGGGCAGTGGCAGCAGCGGCAATTGCTACTATCTGGGCTCAAACGAGGGTAGCATTCTCATCGATGCCGGTATCGGGATTCGTAATATAAGCAAAGCATTACGCGAATATGGCGTATCGTTCCACAAGATAAAAGGAGTGCTCATCACACACGACCATGCCGATCATATAAAAACAGTAGGCTGCCTGGGAGACAAACACAATATCCCCATATATGCGACCGAAGCTGTACATGAAGGCATTGCGCGCAACAAGGCTGTACAAGCTGAATTATACCAATCGAAAAGAATTGTAGAAAAAGAGGAACCCTTTTTTATAAACGATTTTAAAATTACAGCCTTTGACGTACCTCACGATAGTGTAGAAAACGTGGGCTATCACATAGAATTTGACAATCAGACATTCGTCTTGATAACCGACATCGGACGCATTACCGACAAAATAAAGGAATATGCTTCTAAGGCAAATCATCTGGTAATAGAAGCGAACTACGATGAATTTATGCTCCAAACAGGAAAATACCCATATATGCTCAAGCAGCGGATATGCAGCGGTATGGGGCATTTAAGCAATCGTCATACAGCAGAGTTTTTAACCAGCATATACAACAAGGAACTCCAAAACATATGGCTTTGCCATCTCAGCCAGGACAACAATCATCCGGAGATAGCCCTTAAGACAGTCGAACAAGCATTATTGTCGGAAGGTATTCAAGTCGGGTTAAATGTAAAACTGGAAATTTTAAGCAGATATAAAGTGTCAGGATTAAGAGAATTCTGAATCACTTCGCCGCTCTCGCCTTGAAACGCTCTATAGTGGACAATACATTATTCACATACTTGACAGTTTCTCCACCCCTGAAGTATCCACTTTTACAAACAGGGTCGTTGTAGTATTCAGGGTTGCTTTTCATCTCCAGATATTTTTCCACATTTTCCTCCCAGATATAAGGGTTGGCTCCATACTTTAAAGCCAGGGCCTGAGCGTCATTAATATGACCGTTCCCTGCATTATAAGCTGCCAGAATAAATTTCATCCGCTCACTATTGCTTTCTATTTTCCGGAAAATATTATCTAATCTGTCTAACAATTCCACCGCGGCGCCAATACTCAAATCGGGATTCATCCTATCTTCGCTGGTTAGTCCCAAAGACTTTGCGGTCCGGGGCATTAAACCCATAATACCGGCAGCGCCGGCCCAAGAAACCAGATTGTTCAGGAAACGCGATTCGTGATAACAGATAGCAGCCAGGAAGTACCAATCGTACCGAGTTCCTTTCGCATGTTTTTTAAAAAGATCATCGTAAACCGACACTGCTCCCTTAGGCAAATTCTTAGGAACTTCGTAGTCTCCATCAAATGGCTGCTTACTCAACTCAAAATACTTTTTAATTATACTCTGATATACCGGTGTATTCCCATTCTCTTTAAACCAATCATCCAGCGCTTTAGCCAATAAGGGTGAATCTTTACGGACAGCCCATGAAGACCTTTGATCGAAACTTATTTGTAAAGATATATCGATATTCCTGTAATATGTCCTGTTCAGTTTAGCGATATATTCGTCACAGACTGTATATTTAATTTTACCGAGAGAAACCATTTCTATCAGATCTTCGCTGGTTATGGTATCCTCGTTCATTTTGCGAATTTGTATCCCACCACCCAATTCTGAGTCCAAATTAACTAAACGTTGATCATATTTGGTATTTACCTCCACATAGACCTCTTTTCCGATGAGTCCCGTCACATCCTTAACTATTGTATCTCCTTTATTGGCCTGTTGCACCAATACCTGATGAGATATTTGTTCCAGACCGCAATATGTTACAGAATCTTTCAGTTCGTTCTGGATAGGTAAGGCATAAGCAATAAGATCTCCCTCGCCGTTATTCAGCATTTCCACTAATTTCTTTACACTCTCGGCTGTTTTCACTTTTATGGTAAGGCCATAATGATCGCAAAAATCCTGAGCCAGATCGTAGTCATATCCCATCGGTTCTTCCTTGTAGATAAAATAAGAAGTAGAACTGTTGAGGGTGATAATGGTCAATTCCTTCTTTTCTTTTATTTGGTCAAAATCCACAATAATCCTTTCCTGCTTCTTTTTACATGAGAAAAGAAAACAGAGACATAAAAGAAAACAGATGTGTTTATTCATAGTTGGAAGAGGTTTATTGTTCTAAAACTTCCCTATTCCTGAAAGTTGTTCTAACTTTTTATTATAGCCGGCAATTAAGCTTTCTACAACTTCAGCCGCAGTAGGAATATCTTCTATAAAAGAACTAATTTGCCCTATTTCGAGTTCTCCACTCACGAGATCCCCTTCAAATATTCCTTTCTTTGAGCGCCCACGCCCAAGTATTTCACGCATTTCTTCAGGAGTAGCCCCCCGATCCTCAGCAGCTTGAACCAGATTATAAAAATCATTTTTCACCAAACGAGTCGGACTCAACTTTTTTAGTGACAGTATTGTATCTCCTTCTTTCAAACCGATGCATAGCTCTTTGAATTCCTGAGAAGCAGAACTCTCCTGCGTTAAGGCGAACCGGGTACCTACCTGAACACCCTCTGCCCCCAAAGCAAAAGCGGCCAGCATTCCATCACCGGTAGCAATTCCCCCTGCGGCAATCAACGGAATAGTTATACTTTGCCTTACCTGAGGTATAAGAACCATAGTCGAGGTTTCCTCACGCCCATTGTGTCCTCCGGCCTCAAACCCTTCGGCGACAACAGCATCAACCCCGGCTTCCTGGCACTTCAACGCAAATTTGGAACTAGAGACTACATGAGCTACAATGATACCCTGTTCTTGCAATTTTTTCGTCCACAACTTCGGATTACCTGCCGATGTAAAAACTATTTTAACTCCTTCCGAAACAATAATATCCATAATAGTATCTACTTCGGGATACATCAACGGGACATTGACCCCGAAAGGTTTGTTTGTTGCTATTTTACATTTTTGGATATGTTCACGCAAAGTTTCCGGATGCATGGATCCCGCACCGATAAGCCCAAGCCCGCCTGCATTACTGATAGCCGAAGCCAAACGCCAACCGCTGCACCAAACCATACCTCCTGATATAACAGGATATTTTATTCCAAATAAAGATGAGATTCTATTCATTATGTCAATCAGTAAAAGTAGTCAAGTAGTTATCAGTTGCTAATGAGTGAAACGGGTGATAACTCCTTTGACTACTGATTCGCATTCATTATAATATTTCTTTTTTGCAAATTTAAACTTTTTTATTGGATTATAATACAGTTATCAGTAGTCAGTAGTTAGTAGTTAGTAGTCAGTCAACAGTCAACAACTTGTACCTCGTATCTCGTCTACTCGTAACTTTTTAACTAAAAAGTAACAAACTTCTACAGTTATTTTTTAGCCGTTAGCCGATAGCTTTTAGCCGTTAGCCCCTTGCTCGCGCGGCTACCCTCTTTGTCATCCTGACCGCAGGGAAGGATCCCGATCCCCGGGAGACAGAAGATGCTTTCTGTCGTCAGCATGACAAACCGGAATTTAACTAAAAAGTAACAAACCTCTACAGTCAACAGTCATCAACTCGTACCTCGTATCTCGTCGACTCGTAACTTTTTAACTAAAAAGTAACAAACTTCTACAGTTATTTTTTAGCCGTTAGCCGATAGCTTTTAGCCGTTAGCCCCTTGCTCGCGCGGCTACCCTCTTTGTCATCCTGACCGCAAGGAAGGATCCCGATCCCCGAGAGACAGGAGATGCTTCCTGTCGTCAACATGACAAACCGGAATTTAACTAAAAAGTAACAAACCTCTACAGTCAACAGTCATCAACTCGTACCTCGTATCTCGTCGACTCGTAACTTTTTAACTA
>NZ_BAAHWU010000025.1:0-44290 GCF_054601275.1 Dysgonomonas reticulitermitis
ATTCAGGTGGTTATAACACCGGGGTTCCACCTCTTCCCATTCCGAACAGAGAAGTTAAGCCCGGTCGTGCCGATGGTACTGCGTATAAGTGGGAGAGTAGGTTACCGCCGTTTTAAAAGGGAAGTCCTCGTACAGATAATGTATGGGGACTTCTTGCGTTGATACAGATAGATACAGGTATGTATGACCTCTATAATTTTGATTTTCTGGTATTGACAGAAAATTACAAGGAAAAAGAATTGGAAGATGCTTTGGTCGCAAATATAGCCAAGTTTTTACTGGAATTGGGACAGGGCTTTGCGTATGTCGGGAAGCAATATCCAATACAGGTGGGAAACAGAGAACGAAATATTGATTTGCTGTTCTACCATTTGGAATTACGTTGCTATGTAGTTATTGAATTGAAAGTCAAAGAATTTGAACCGGAATATACCGGCAAACTCGGATATTACATCATCGCAGTCAATAATCAATTGAAGAAAGAGGTCGATAATCCGACAATAGGATTGCTTATTGTTAAAGAGAAAGATAATATTGATGCTCAGTATTCTTTGGAAAGTAGCAGTCAGCCTATCGGAATTTCGGAATATACTTTGTCTAAATTGATACCGGAGAATTTTAAATCTTCTCTGCCGTCCATTGAAGAAATAGAAAGGGAGTTGAATAAAGAGGAAGAATAAATACAATGTCAGTGAGTAACCTATGCCCCAACAAGACTTCGACAACTTCAAACAACGCCTGAAAGGATGGAAAGAAACCCATCCAGAGGAATACGACTTGTTCGAGGAAGAAATGAACAGTCGTGATGCCGTTGGCTATCAAAAGATTTTGAATCTGGCCGTTACTCTTGTTCCTGCATATCAAAAGTTTATCAATCAGAAAGCGAATCAGGGAACTTTTGATGATATTTCCGAAATTGAAAACTTGTTCGCAGAAAACAAGTTAGCTCAAACGTTGCTCAACGGATTTGAGAATCCCGACAAAAACATCATTATTCCCGCAATGCTCTACTGGCTATATTTTGGTCAAAGTTTTGAACGCATGGTAGAAAAAGGAGAAGAATTACGCAAGATGCCGGACATTAGTTATATCAGGAAATTCCTTATCAAATCTACCATCCGTTTACTTAGAAACAAATCCACCAGCTTGGGACTTCGCGCCAAATCCGATTGGGAAAAGCATTATCAACTGATGAAAGAAGTAGATGATAGTGAAGTTCTTGATTTGGATGCAAAAGCAAATACACTACTTACTAAACCAAAGAATAACAAAGAATTATCATTGGAAGACATGATAATGGTTGGCGATGAAAAGAAAGAAATACTCTTAACCAAAATCGGGGATTACATCCGGCGGGGGACAAAAGGCAAGAAAATCGCATGGATGATTCTTGCTTTGAGACAATTAGGCTATCTTCCCAATACCACATCCGACCGACATTTGTTCAATGCTATTCGTGAAAAATTCGGATTAGACATCGGTTCGGACAAAGGTATTTATGCTTACCTTGACCCTTCTGTACAGAAGTATGACCGTTCCGAAATCGAAGCTTTGATGAACTACTTCAAGCTAAATTAGATTCAAACTGATTCAATTCCGTTGAAACTTTTTCTGTGTAAGAATGTGAACTTTTCCTGTTGATTATTCGGATAAATTTCGTATATTTTTGTAGCCGCTTTCCACTATTCGGATAGCGGCTTTCTTTTTTTGTATGCCTGCCGGAAAAGAAAGTTTCATACCGTCGGGCGTATGTAATGTATGAAAAATCTATTATCAATTATTCAAGACGAAAAAGCCAGCATCAAGTTGGAAGTAAGCGGTGAGGATTTATTGGAATTTTCCAATGACCTGATTAACCGGGCAAAATCGGAATTATCTACTGAAATTGCCGAAGCCCGGAAAGAACGATACCTCACCCGCAGTGAAGTAAAGGAAATTTGTGGCGTTTGCGATGCTACTTTGTGGCACTGGAACAAAAAGAACTACCTGAAAACTATCAAGGTAGGGAACAAAGTACGTTACCGGATGTCGGATGTCCGGCGGATTTTGGAAAGTAACCAAGAAAACCGCTAATCCCATGAAAAAAGAAAACAAGGATTCTAGGAAATACATCCGAGTGGGTACAACCCTCTATAAGATTGTCCGCCGTCCGTTGATGAGCGGTGATTTTATAGAGGAACGCCGGGTGTGGAACTATGAGACCCTCAGGCAAGACCACTCCAAAGACTTCATTTCCCGAATTGAGAAGTACGATGGCTTTTGCTCCGTCCCCGACCACATTAGTTATCAGCGCAGCATCGGCACGTTCTTGAATCAGTATGAGCCGATTAATTATCAGCCTGCACTTGGCGACTGTCCGTTGATTTTGGAATTTCTAAGGCATATTTTCGACGAACAGTTTAAAATGGGTTTGGATTATCTGCAATTGCTTTACCTCAAGCCATTTACCAAACTCCCTATTCTTCTTTTGGTTTCCGCAGAACGAAACACAGGCAAAACGACTTTCCTCAATTTCCTGAAAGCGATTTTTGCCGGAAACATGACTTTCAACACCAACGAGGACTTTCACAGTCAATTCAATTCCGACTGGGCAAACAAGTTGATTGTCGGTGTCGATGAAGCTCTGCTCGACCGTAGGGAAGATTCCGAGCGCATCAAGAATTTGAGTACAGCCCTTTCCTACAAGGCGGAAGCTAAAGGAAAAGACCGTCAGGAAGTAGATTTCTTCGCCAAGTTTGTATTGTGTTCCAATAACGAAACCTGTCCTATTATCTTCGAAAAAGGCGAAACACGTTATTGGGTGCGCAAAATACATCCGCTTACTCAAACGAATGTCAATATGTTGGATAATCTGAAAAGAGAAATTCCTCAATTCCTGTACTTTCTTTTGCACAGGGAATTAAGCACAAAGAAAGAATCCCGCATGTGGTTCAGGCATGATTTGTTGGTTACCGATGCTTTGCGCAGGATTATCACATATAATCGGGGAAAGATGGAGAATGAAATGATTCATATCATTTCAGACCTGATGCAGATACAACAAACGGAAGAATATCAATTTTCCGTCAATGATTTGTTCGATATGGTCAGGCGCACAGCCATTTCAACCGATGCCAATCAAATCCGAAAAATAATGCAAGACAAATGGCGGCTTCAACCGCAACCGCCAACCTATTATACGGCTTGCATTTTCGGTTGCAACGGCGAAATTCTATCCTTGCCCGGTAAGACGGCAAGAGTGTATTGTATCTCGAAAAAGCAATTGGACGGGATTATGTCAGAATGTTAGAAGTATGTTTTAATTTATTGATTTATAACAAGTAATAAGTCTAACAAAGTTCTAACAAATCTCTTACAACCTAACAAATGATAAACCTAACAAAAATATCGGGCTGTAAGAAGAATGTAAGACTGATAAGTTACTAATAACCAACGATTAAACAAGTATTTCTAACAATATCACAAAATTTCAAAGGACTTCTATCCAACCGGAATAATTCCCTCTGAAAGAAGAATAACAAATTAAACACAGCAATATGAACATGTTAAATGAAATATCAATAAGACAATATTTAGCAAAGATGAATATCCATCCGGTAAAAGATTACGGCTATTACGGAATGTGTCACTGTCCGTACAGAGAAGACCGGAATGCAAGCGTCAAAGTGGATTATAACAGAAATGTGTGGTATGACTTCGGAACAAATGAAGGCGGGACAATGATAGACCTTGTAATGAAAATGGAAAATTATTCATTTCATGAAGCTGCAACCAAATTGGAAAAAGAATATGCAAACAACCCCGATTCATTTTCTTTTCATGGAAAACCTGTTTCCGATGAAGTAAAGGGTGATGCTCCTGTGATAACCATTCAAAATATCATTCCGGTTACCCATCCCCAATTAGTAAGTTGGGTTCAGGAACGGAAAATAGATTTAAACCTGGCAAACCTGTATTGCCGGGAAGTCCATTACCGGAACAGGAACAGGGACAGGGATTATTTCTCTATCGGGTTCAGGAATGACAACGGCGGATATGAATTGAGCAGTCCGCCGAATTTCAAAAGTTGTATTTCGCCAAAAGATATTACAACTATCAAGAATAATAGCAATACTAGTCTGGTAAAGGTTTATACATAACGTTCAAGTATCGTTTATCAAGCCGGAACAGGGGAAATACAGGTAACGGTTTAGTAACTGTACCCTGTCCGAAAGGGGTATTTTCCGGTCTTTTTCCGGCTTCATCAACCTGTTTGCCTTTTGATTAAAAATACTGGTAATCAGTTAGTTTGCTTCAACTTACGCAAAGTTGCTTGTGGGTATTAATTTTTAACTAAAAAGTAACAAACTTCTACAGTTATCAGTGAACAGTAAACAACTCGTCACTTTTTAACTAAAAAGTAACATTTTCCCATAGTACATGACAAAAAATATTACAAAATCTTATATTGCCCTTACAGGGCGCGGTTTCAGGGATTGTATTTTCCCTCCCAAGGCGTTGCCATTGGGCTATATTATGTAGCCCCTTCAGGGCATCAAGGAAAGAAACAGGCTGAAGGCCTGATATATTCCAGCCCGGGGTAACACCCCGGTGAGATGACAACCGAAGGAACTGCGCCCTGTAAGGGCAACATAATAAGCCTTTTAAATATATATAAAATATTTTTTGTCATGTACTATGCATTTTCCACACTCAATTCGTTTTTTACTTTCTGGATTGCTTCGGGCAAACCCTCGCAATGACGAGAGAAAAACTCCTTCCTTATTTTAACTAAAATGTAACAAACCTCTACAGTTATTTTTTAGCTGTTAGCCGTTAGCCCTTGCTCGCGCGGCTACCCTCTTTGTCATCCTGACCGCAGGGAAGGATCCCGATCCCCGAGAGACAGGAGATGCTTCCTGTCGTCAGCATGACAAACTAGAATTTAACTAAAAAGTAACAAACTTCTACAGTTATTGTCGCTTCGCGCCATTTGCTAATTCGCTAATTTTCAAATTATCACTACATCTATAGATAAAACTAACGCCGGACAATGTTTCACTTCTCATCGATTCGCGCCATTCTTCATTTTTAATTCTTCATTTTTTTGAGGGTTGCCCTGTATTATAGTAAATAAAAAAGTGCGATCGTTTACCGATCACACTTCTTCCATTTTGTACTTTCGAATTATTCTGCGTTCAAAGTATAGCGTTTAAATCCTGTAACAGCCAGTTCCTTGTCGTTTGCGGCAAGATATTGAGCGATTGTTTGTTTTGGATTTTTTACAAACTCCTGTTGAAGCAATGTAAATTCTTTATAGAATTTTTGTAAAGCGCCTTCTGCAATTTTATCAAGCAGATTTTCAGGTTTTCCGGCTTCGATAGCTTTTTCTCTTGCGATGTTTAATTCTCTTCGTTTGACTTCTTCAGAAACATGTTCAGGAAGAAGGGCGACAGGATTCATCGCCGCGATTTGCATTGCCACATCCTTAGCCACTTGAGGATCTACATTTGGTTTATTAAATCCTACGATTGTAGCCAGTTTGTTTCCCGGGTGTACATATGCTACAACTGTCGGTGCTGTTACTTGTTCGTAAACGTTTAATTCCATTTTTTCTCCGGTAACACCCATTCTGTCTGTTACCAGCTCTGCGATTGTACGATCTCCAACTGTGATTGTTTTTAGAGTATCCACGTCAGCAGGTTTGTTTTCCAGAGCCGCAGTAAGTATAGATTTAGTCATTCCTACGAAATCTGCATTCATAGCAACGAAGTCTGTTTCGCAGTTGACAGCGACAATTGCCGCAAATTCGCCTTTAGTTGCAGCAAGTACACAGCCTTCAGAAGCATCACGGTCTTCCCGTTTAGCTGCGAAAGCTTGTCCTTTTTTGCGTATTATTTCGATAGCTTTGTCAAAATCACCTTCTGCTTCGGTCAAAGCATTTTTACAATCCATCATACCGGCACCCGTCATTTTGCGTAAGTGCTGAATGTCTGCCATAGAAATTGCCATATTCTTTCTCCTTTTATTTAGTTTATAATTTTTTGTTAGTTGACAAGTAAACAAGATACGAGATACGAGTTTAAAAATTTTAGTGTTTAACTTGTATCTTGTCTACTCGTTAACTTGTTTACTTTGACAAAAAAGACCAAGAAATAGTCTCGAAGAAAACTCTTAGAGGCTAGATCTTAGTCTATTCGTTTTATTTACTCTTCCTCTTCTTTAGCAAATTTGCTGGCTACCGCAGCATTCATTGCATCTTGGTCTTCTTTTGCTACCGCTTTCTTAGCGCCAGACTTAGATTTACGTTCTCTTCTTGGAGATTCTTCATCGTCTTGGGCTTCTGCAGCAGCAGAGTCAGCTTTTTCGATCTTTCTTTCTTCCAAGCCTTCTTTAATTGCTTCGCAAAGGCTTCCCAGAATTAGTTCGATTGATTTTGCAGCATCATCATTCGCCGGGATTACAAAGTCGATATCCCCTGGATCAGAGTTTGTGTCTACCATTGCGAATACAGGTATTCCAAGGCGATTGGCTTCTCTTACTGCAATATTTTCTTTCATAACGTCTACTATAAATAGAGCAGATGGAAGACGAGTCAGGTCTTGGATAGATCCTAATGTTTTCTCCAGTTTTGCACGTTGACGTGTAACTTGAAGTCTTTCTCGTTTTGACAAAGTGTCGAAAGTACCATCTTTTATCATTTTGTCGATAGTAGACATCTTTTTCACAGCTTTACGGATTGTAGGGAAGTTTGTCAGCATCCCACCCGGCCAGCGTTCTACCACATAAGGCATATTCACGTTCAGTGCCAAATCTGTAACAACTTGTTTCGCTTGTTTTTTTGTAGCAACAAACAATATTTTCTTTCCTGATTTGGCTATTTGCTTTAATGCGGCGGCAGCTTCTTCAGTCTTAGCTATTGTTTTATAAAGGTCGATAATATGTATGCCGTTGCGCTCCATAAAGATATAAGGAGCCATCGCCGGATTCCATTTTCTTTTTAAGTGTCCGAAGTGTACACCGGCATCTAATAATTGGTCGAATTCTAATTTTGCCATTTTTTTGTTTTTGTTTTCGTTTACTTTCTTTTTCTGTTAGTGAATTGTCGGGTAGTTCATTTTTCGAAGTCCCGGCAATTTAGATACTAAACGTAATTTTAGAGATGAGGCCGTCTCATCATATATTAACCAACTTAAACTTTTTAAGCAGCAAAAGCTGACAAAGCGTAATTGGGTAAAATAATATCCAAATTAACGTTTTGAGAATTGAAATCTTTTTCTTGCTTTTGGTTGTCCCGGTTTTTTCCGTTCTACAACACGTGGGTCGCGAGTCATAAATCCTTCAGCTCTAAGAGCAGGCTTATCTTCTGGGTTGATCTTTACCAACGCGCGGGCGATACCAAGGCGGGCAGCTTCTGCCTGTCCTTTATATCCACCTCCGTTAAGGTTGATCTTGATGTCGTATTTTTCAGCAACGTCTAATTTGTTTAGAGGTTGTTTTACAACATATTGAAGAATAGTTGAAGGGAAGTAATTGTCTAGTTCACGTTTGTTGATCACTATTTTTCCGGTTCCTTCGCTTACGAATACGCGAGCTACAGCAGCTTTACGTCTTCCTATTGCATTTACTACTTCCATTAATGATTATTTAAGAGAGTTAATATCTATTGTTTTTGGTTGTTGAGCCTCATGATTATGCTCATTGCCTGCGTATACGTGAAGGTTTTTCAAAAGAGCAGCGCCTAAACGGTTTTTAGGTAACATCCCTTTTACTACCTTCAGTACCAAACGGTCAGCTCCTTTTTCCATAATAGTAGCCGGAGTTGCTTCTCTCTGACCTCCGGGATAGCCTGTATATCTCAGATAAACACGGTCGTTCCATTTGTTACCGGTAAGAACAACTTTATCTGCATTGATGATAATCACATTATCGCCACAGTCTACATGCGGAGTATAACTTGGTTTGTACTTCCCTCTCAGAAGTTTAGCAACTTTAGAAGCCATACGCCCTAAAGTTTGTCCCGATGCGTCAATCACAACCCACTCTTTGTTTACAGTTGCTTTATTCGCTGAAATGGTCTTATAGCTTAAAGTATCCACTTACTTAAAAATTAATTTGGTTAATTACTTTTTTTCGATCCACACAATAACTACCCGCTTATCGAGCTAAGATATGATAAGCGATAATGATTTGTAAATCAATTTTTTACGTTTTATTTCGTAATAATCGGCTCGCAAAATTACAATTTTTAAGTGACTTAACAAAATAATTGAAGGGTTTTTAAAGCCGATTTGAAAGTTATACTTTGATTAGCAATTAATTCATCCGTAAATACTCGATTATTTACATCCTGCTTTTACTCTGAAACCATCTTGGAGAGAATATCCTCTGGCTTCAATACATTTGTAATTGACAAAATGGTAGTATCCACTTTTCACAACAGGTAGTTTATCATAGCTGAAGTTGGCTATCGCTACGTATATCGTGATACCGTTATTTAATTTATATGGGGTAAAATGGGTATTAATATCTTCTAATGTGAATGATTCGTAAAAGTCGTAGTATGAATATGGACTTATAAACATTTTGACAAACGGTTTCCTTTCTTTCTCCGATTCTATGTTGGTGATCATTCTATATCTGTCAAAGACCCTCCATGATGTCCAAATTGTACTGCAAGTTAAAAATATACTTAGAATAAGGATACCGGTGAAGCGGGAATGGTGTTCTTTATTGTTATTGATAGAAAGAGCCACACAAAGAATAAAGAATGCGGGCATCATACCACTTACAAACCGGAAGGATGGACCGTTGATCGCCCAGATAGCCAGAGCGCATAACAAACTTAGGTAAAGCGAGATTTGTATAGGGCTAATTTTCTTACGGATAATGGGCACAATCGAAAAAATGAATGATATACATGTGGATATAAAAATGAAAATAGTGATAC
Source organism: Dysgonomonas reticulitermitis (assembly GCF_054601275.1). Lineage (NCBI taxonomy): Bacteria > Pseudomonadati > Bacteroidota > Bacteroidia > Bacteroidales > Dysgonomonadaceae > Dysgonomonas > Dysgonomonas reticulitermitis. The sequence continues at coordinate 8,930 of NZ_BAAHWU010000025.1, forward strand.
TTTTGTCCCATGATGGTATTCCGTTTTTCACAATATCCCAACTATCCAGAAATGCTCTTGTACCTTCGGATAAAATAAGCTTCTTTTCGTTGACAACGACACTCAGAGGCAGTTTCCAGTCTAAATCAAGCAGGTCCGATCCTGCTAAAGGGAATATCAGGTAACCTGTTAAAATAATATTTCTTATCAGCCATAAGGTTCCGATCAGAAAGCATAAAGTTCCTATGAATATAATTGTCTTGTATTCTTTGTTTCTTACAAGATAAACCAGGGATAATACAGCTAATATGGCAAAAGCCGCAAATGATAGTTTAAGGGTAACTATAAATATAAGTACAATAGTTAATAGCAGAATATCTTTCTTTCCCGGATTAGGGTAGAAAATGTATTTTGATACCAGGTATAAAATAATGAGATTCGGTAGTAAATCGGTTGTCGTATTCAACATTAATTTTATACTTAGCAGATAAAATATGATGAATCCGAATAATACAAGTATTCTTTTAAATTGGAAACCGGATTTGAAAAGTTCATTAACTATCCAACAAAAAAAGGCTAGTATAAATAATGAATCCAAGGAATGGATCATTTCCCCGAATAAGAACCTGAAAGAAAAAATTGAACTCAGGAGAAGGTAATTTGAATTAAACCCCATGCGATGGTCTAGGTTTGCTAAACCGGGAACAATAGCGAACTCTTCGTTCCAGCGGATGTTCTGATGATGATAGAATAAAGAGTCGAAAGAACCCTCTTCCCAAGAGTTGGCAGTGAGTAATATGAGAACAAACAGTAATATAATAAGCTTTCCGGATAGTGTTAGTTCTTTTACGGGGTTGTAAATATCTTTTATTAAGTCCCTAAAACGTCTTTTGTTGAATAGCCAGTATATTGTAGACGCAATGATGCATACAAATAAGAAAACATGATTTGACGGTAATATCAAAGACCATATCGATAACGGTATGGATATAAAACATAAGCCCAATAGCATTTTCTCTAATAGGTTATATTCCTCTTTTCGTTTACATGCTTTATTATAAAATGTTAATAATATATCTCCAAAAGAAAGAAGGGTAAAAAAAATTATTATCCAGGAAAATAGGGTTGCGATCATAAGTCATTTATTTGCAAAGTTTTCGACAAGTGCTTCTCTCAACGCGTCCAAAGTATTTTATTTTGTAATAACCGGCTCGCAAGATTACAATTTTTTAATGAATTAACAAAGGAGTAACGTGATTTTTTCTATAACTTATTTACACTCAACTTTAAGTCTAAACCCTTTTTGTAAATCTTTACCTCAGGCTTCCGGGTTGCGATCATCTGTACCAAACGATTTTGCCATTGCGGGAATAGCTGTATTTACAGCCTCGTGGTATCGAGCCCCTGCATAAAAAAAGCAATGGCTACAATTAAGGAAATCGTGTAAGATTTATTTATTTTCATTCAGTCGGAAACCTTTACTCAAATCGTATGCAAAGTAATTCTTTTACTTTATATTCCTGCTAACTCTCTTTTGCTTCTATAAGCTTTTCTATCGTAAAAGAGTTCACCTCTTCAAACGGCTGCTTCCTATATGTACATTCAGACATTCTGCATAATGAACAAAAATGTTCGCGGCAAGAGTCTGAATGTATAGAAACCAAAGCATTTTCAGGAAACAAAGACAAAAGAGTATGCCTCAACTCTTCACACGAAGAGTGTCCTTCATCTATATTGTAATACCAGGGTAGTGTTAAGTCACAATCAATAAAATAGCTGCTTCCGGACTTCAATACTTTCAGATTATGTATATCAATCCATTCGGGCTTTCTATTTTCATTGATAGCTGTACATATCTTCTCCAGCACGTCTTCATCGGCTGTATCTATCAGGTTATTGATTGTTTTTTTCAGGATGCCAATTCCCGTATAGGCGATAATAGCGCCGAATATAATAGCTAACGCGCTATCGATCCAGGTTAGCCCTGTAAAATATAAAACAAGTAGTCCGGTTACTAATCCTATTGTAGAATAAGTATCCGATTGCAGATGCTTTCCTCCTGCTACCAATGCGATAGAATCATATTTCCGTCCCTGATGAATACTGTACCACCCTAATAAATAGTTTATCGCGCCGGACACAGCCACTATTATGACACCGATATCCAAGCTCTCTATCACCGATGGATCGAATATCCGCCGGATACCCTCGTATATGATAATGCCTCCGGCCGTAAAAATGAGTATACCCTCTATAGATGCGGATATAAGTTCTATTTTCCCATGACCAAAAGGATGATCTTCATCTTTAGGTTTCGCGGCCAGCCTTATAGCATAAAGACTGATAAAACCTGCTACGACATTTACAATGCTTTCCATCGCATCGGTCAGTATACCAACCGAATTTGTCAGAAAATAAGCTGTAAATTTCCCTGTCAGAATAATTATTCCGCAAAAGACGACTAAAGTCTGAACCCGTTGCTTTATTTTATTAGGATGGGTGCTATTCATTTATTCCAATCAATCTTCAAATTTACATCGTTTTTTTACAAGATCACAAAAAAGCAAGGTTATTATCTTCTATTTTATTAAATTTGTACTTCTAATTTACAATGCCATTCTATGAAAAAAATAGTTCTGCTTTCAGCCTTATTCCTTAATTTAAGTATAATATTCGCCCAATCAGGAAGAGAGTTATTGACGCTGGATAGCTACCTTATACCCATGAATCGGAAAGGGGCAGTCATAGGCAAAATCATCACCCGTCCGGGAGAAAAAGCAACACTCAAAGATCCGTCCAATATGTTCACGGTCAATAACGAAGGTTATATAACTCTCAAGAAGAATGTATCTATAACCGAAAAGTCACCGGAGTGTTATCAAATAACATTACAGAACAACAAAGGAGAAAAGAAAACTTTTGCATTGGTAAAAGACAATTTTATACGCAATAAGGTTATCGCCCATCGCGGAGCTTGGAAGAATCAAGACGCAAGCCAAAATTCAATAAAATCCTTGAAGAAAGCTATTGAACTAGGCTGTGAAGCAGCAGAATTTGACGTATGGCTATCATCTGATAATATTCCGGTTTTGTCTCATGACCCATCAATAGGAGGAAAGAATATAGAAGAAACCACCGCAGAAGAATTGGTTAAGATACCCCTTGAAGACGGAGACTTTGTTCCCAGCCTCGAACAATATCTACTTCACATAAAAGGCCAGAATAAGACCCGCTTAGTGTTGGAAGTAAAAGCTTCTCAAAAAGGGAAAGAACGTTGCGAAGCTGTCGCTGATTCGTCTGTGCAATTAGTACATAAGCTGGAAGCACAGGCATGGGTAGACTATATAACATTCAATTTTGATGCCGCTATACGCATGCGCGAATTAGATCCTACCGCAAATATACTGTACCTGGAAGCGGATAAAAGCCTTGAAGAATTAAAGGCAGCAAAAATATCGGGAATAGATTATCATTTTTCTCACTTCGAAAAAGACCCTGAGCTTGTTAAAAAGGCAAACGCCCTGAATCTAAAAACAAACGTCTGGACTGTAAATAAGGAAGAAGACATGAAAACCTACATCAATATGGGATTGGACTATATTACAACAGATGAACCGGAATTATTATTAAAGCTTGTGGGAAAGTAACAAGTAATGGAAAGTATTTATTACAACATAATTTTCGTTTTTGTCATGCTGACGATAGGAAGCATCTCTTGTCAGTTCCGCTTTTAAGGAACGAGATCCTTCGTGCCTCAGGATGACAAAGAGAATGTTGCATTAATTATCATAGATTACTTAACTCAATATGATCCGGCAAATTATATTATGATTCTAAAGATTATCAAAAAAGGAATTTCTTTTTCATAAAAAAAGCTTTACTTTGTTTTTTCAGGAAGTAATTTTTTTCAGCTTAAAAATTGTACCGTGAATAAAATTAAAACCATTCGTGTAGAAGCATTGGATATATTTCGTGCTATCACTATGTTTCTAATGCTATTTGTAAATGAAATACCCGGATTAAAAAATATCCCCCACTGGCTGTTACATGCTGCAACAAACGAAGATATGCTAGGCTTTTCGGATACAATTTTCCCTGCATTTCTTTTTGCAATGGGTATGGCTATCCCGTATGCAATCCAAAACAGATTAAAAAAAGGCGACACAACGATCAAAATAGGCGGGCATATTTTCTGGCGCACACTGGCTCTTCTAATCATGGGATTATTCACAGTAAATATAGGCCAACTCGATCCTGTTGAGACGGGCATGACTTCTTCTGCTTTCATGCTGTTAATGGCATTAGCATTCTTCCTAATATGGAGCGTATACCCAAAAACCGATGACTGGAAGGATAACTTATTCATAGCGATGAAAATTGCAGGTGTAATAATTCTGGTATATCTGTTTGTAATATTTGAAGGAAAAAACGGTGAAGATTTTGCTCCCAGATGGTGGGGTATTTTAGGACTGATCGGCTGGACTTACGTTCTCAGTGCAAGTATATACCTTATCACACGGGAGAATCTTTTATACAACTCTATTGCTTTGATCATTCTGATTACTTTATCTCTTTTATCTGCCTCCGGCACATTCAAAGGATGGCCGTTAATAGACCAAATACCAAGCCAGGCTACTCTGTATGCGTTCGGCATGGCCGGAGTATGGGCAGGAACATTTATGAGAAAATATGCAAATAAAGAGGAGCCAAAGCGTTTTTTTATTGTAATGGCTGCTATAGGCGTTGTTTCTCTAATAATAGCAATTATAACCCACCAGTTTTGGATCATCTCTAAAATACAAGCTACTCCCACCTGGTTTTTCTATTGTTGCGCTATTTTCTTTCCACTGTTTGCTTTTGTTTTCCGGCTCACAGACATTAAAGGAAAAAGTAACTGGTTTCACATCATAAAGCCGGCAGGTACCGTAACGCTTACCTGTTATATTATTCCTTATGCATGGTATAGTTTGCAGACAATAATAGGATTCAACTATCCTGCATGGATGATGACCGGTATAGCAGGAATAATCAAATCGCTACTGTTTTCACTGGCTATCATAGGCATTGCATGGCTACTAATGAAAGCGAAAATAAGGCTAAAAATCTAACTGTTTTTTTTATATAGAACTCCGGTAAACAAAAATTGGATGGCAAATCATATACCATCCAATTATAAAATACATCTCTAATGAAATTCTAGCGCCTTCGATCTCTCATCCGACCTTGCATCTCTTTCTGAATTTCATCGTATTTCTTCTGTTGTTCTTCTGTAAGTAAAGCTTTTATAGCTTCATCCCTTTCCTTTTGATTTTTCTGGATTTGTTCCCGCATTTTCTCGCGGTCTACACTTTCCCCACGTTGAGGCATCGACTGAGCCGATTTCAGATAAATGTCATAAACCTTTTCTTTTTGCTCCTTTGTTAACCCCAATTTTTCTACCAGAGTTTCAGTTTGCCGCTTTGCCCTTTCTTCCGGGGTCGATCTTTGTCCCTGTTGTGCAGATAGTGTAACTACAGCAAACATGAGCATCAAAAACAATACTAGCTTTTTCATACACAATAATTATAATTTAAAGAAATATTTGACCTGTACAGCTATACAAAATATATATCTTACAAACCATAATTGTTTAGACTAAAGAAACGGCATAAAGTAAAATCCGAAAAGACGAATGTTTTGGTTAAAAAAAACTAAACAGCAGGCAGATTATAAATTCTGCATCAAGGCATTACGATTAAGTATTGTAACTACCTTCCCATCCGTCTCTCTATAAGCCGCTCATCGATCATATTTCTTATTTCACGGGCCAAAGCAGGGCGAGTCACATTCAGGTATTCTGCAAGTTGCATCTGATTATGAGCTATAGAAACCACATCGTTACCGGGTTTATATTCAAATAAGTAATAAAAACGAAAATCGAACACAACGATTTCATATATATATATTATCTTTACAGATTATAGTATCGCTCTTTATGATTAGAAGTAATGATACTTATACGAGGTTAGTATTAAGAACGAGAGTAGACTTTTACCGTCTGAATGTTATCTAATCTCCCCGAGACAGAAGAAAGAAAAAACGATATAAAATGATTTACAAATGGAATTACGAAGACCTAACAACCCAGCAAAAAGAGCAAAGAGATGAGCTTGCTAAGAAATTAGGCATAAGCCCGGTTCTATGCAAACTCTTGGTACAAAGAAACATTTCATCGATAGAAGATGCCCGTAAATTCTTTCGCCCGAATTTGAAAGATTTACACGACCCTTTCCTATTGCCCGATATGGATAAAGCTATCAAGAGAATAGAAAAAGCACTGGGACAAAAACAGCGTATCCTGATATATGGCGATTACGATGTAGACGGAACGACTGCTGTTGCACTTGTTTACAAATTTCTACGGAAATTTACAACAAACCTGGACTACTATATCCCTGACCGTTACGACGAGGGATACGGTATATCCGAACAAGGTATCGACTACGCCGAAGAAACGGGCGTAAAGCTTATTATAGCGCTTGATTGTGGGATAAAAGCCGTTGAAAAGGTGGCATATGCAAAAAGTAAAGGAATCGACTTTATTATAGGCGATCATCATATGCCGGATGAGGTCTTACCCGATGCTATAGCCGTTATAGATGCAAAACGTATCGACTCGACATATCCATACGAACACCTTTCGGGGTGCGGAGTAGGATTCAAGCTGGTTCAGGCTTTGGCGCAAAACAACAAAATAGACTTTTCTGAAATACAGGACCTCCTTGACTTGGTGGCGGTTAGTGTTGCATCGGACATTGTTCCCATAACGGGTGAAAACAGGATACTCACCTACTATGGACTTAAGCAGCTAAATTCGAACCCTAGCCTGGGTTTGAAGGGAATTATCGATATCTGCGGGCTCACTTACAAAAGTATAACCGTAAACGACATCATATTCAAAATAGGACCACGAATCAACGCTTCAGGCCGGATGATGAAAGGCAAAGAGGCCGTCGATCTGCTATTGGCTAACAGTATAGAAGATGCCCGCGAGAAAAGCGCGAACATTGACCATTACAATGACGACCGCCGCGAACTGGACAAACGTATCACCGACGAGGCGATTCTTTTCATAGACCAAAATATGGATATGAAAAGTAAGAAAAGCATTGTCATATACAACGGAACATGGCATAAGGGAGTTATAGGGATAGTCGCTTCCCGGCTGACCGAAAAGCATTTACGTCCGGCTGTTGTACTTACCAAATCACAAGGTATGATTACCGGTTCGGCTCGTTCGGTAATGGGATTCGATGTCTATAAAGCCATAGAAGCATGTAAAGATATTCTCGAGAACTTCGGAGGTCATACGTATGCCGCCGGATTGTCTCTCAAAGAAGAAAATCTGGACGAATTTAAGAGACGTTTCGAAGCATTGTCTTTGAAGATGATAGCGCCCGAAATGATGCGTCCCCAGATAAATATTGATGCTCAACTCACATTCAGGGAAATAAACAATAAGTTTATAGAAGAGCTGGAATCTTTCGCGCCTTTTGGCCCCGAAAATCTGAACCCAATATTTGTCACATGTGATGTACAAGATTATGGTACCAGCAAGATAGTAGGCAAAGATAATGTGCATCTGAAACTAGAAATGATAGATAAAACCGTTATAACCCCTGTAAACGGGATTGCCTTTCGTCAAAGCGATTCTTATGAAAGAGTAAAAAACGGTGAGCCTTTCGATATATGCTATACGCTGGAAGAAAATGTTCACAACGGAAAATCGAATATACAACTGTATGTAAAAGATATAGATACCGGACAATTAAACTGATCTTCAACAAAACAAAGCTTATGAAAAAAACGTTATTATCAATTATTGCAGTGTTGTTTGTTTTTGTAGCTTGCGGGAATAAGGCCAATAGTGCAAAAGCAGAAAAAAAAAGTTCTGATTCTCTGAATATGGCACAGGAATATATAAAAGCCGATGTTTACGAAACAAATAAGGGGCCGCTGAAAGTAACATTGGTTGGACACGGATCACTGATGTTCGAATATGAAGGAAAGATAATCCAAGTAGATCCGTACTCTAAAGTTGCAGACTATACGAAACTGCCTAAAGCCGACCTCATTATTCTAACGCACGAGCATGGCGACCATCTGGATACTGTTGCTATTAACGCCATAAAAAAAGCTGATACGCATTTCATTGTATCTAAAGTTTGCAATGAGATTTTAGGATATGGCGATGTTATGATTAACGGAGATCATTCTCATTGGGAATCTCTGCATATCGACGCTGTCCCTGCTTATAACATGGTGAACAAAAAACCTGATGGTGAAGCATACCACCCTAAAGGCAGAGGTAATGGCTATATTATAACTTTCGGAGACAAAAGGGTATACATCGCGGGAGATACAGAAAACATTCCGGAAATGGACAAGTTGAAAGGTACTATAGACATAGCCTTTATGCCGAAAAACCTTCCTTATACCATGTCTGACGAAATGTTTATTGATGCGGCGAAAAAAGTATCACCCAAGATTCTCTATCCGTATCATATGTCAGAGTTTGACCAAGCAAAAATCGAGAAGGCTCTGAAAGGAACAGATATTAAGTTGGAAATGCGTCCGATGAAAAACAATTAGTGAATTTGAAAATTTGAAAATGTTGACTGATGACTGATGACTGTTGACAGCCGCTCGCGCAGACGTCCCCTGTTGTTGTGCAACAAGCACTGGAAGTCCGCGCCAGTAAGGGGCAGCCGACTATGCCGGAGGTAAAGGATTATTGGATAATGTGATTGTAATTAAATGACGGGATTACCACGCGATACAATCGCGCGGTAGCGGCGGGAAAACAATTAGCAAATTTTAAAATTAGCAGATTAGCAAATGGTATTATTGCTACGACATTCTCAAATCTTCAAATTTGCTAATTTTCAAATTGAATAAATGGATATCTTTCATAAAATATTAAGACAATATTGGGGCTACAGCCAGTTTCGCCCTTTGCAGGAAGATATTATTCATTCTATCAGCGCGGGGAAAGACACGCTGGGGCTGATGCCTACGGGAGGAGGCAAGTCCCTTACTTTTCAGGTTCCGGCTATGACAATGAAGGGGCTCTGCCTTGTGGTCACCCCTCTTATTGCCTTGATGAAAGACCAGGTTGATAACCTCCGTCAAAGAGGAATAAGATCTTTGGCTGTTTACTCAGGAATGACACGACAGGAGATTATCACGACATTGGAAAATGCTATTTTCGGTGACTATAAGTTCCTCTATGTTTCCCCCGAAAGGCTGGCTACCCAGTTATTTCTGAGTAAACTCAAGGACATGAATGTATGCATGCTGGTAGTAGACGAATCACATTGTATTTCGCAATGGGGATACGATTTCCGCCCGTCATACCTTAAGATAGCCGACATACGGCAACATCTGCCCAATATCCCCGTATTGGCGCTTACAGCAACAGCAACGCCCGAAGTCATCGACAATATACAAGAACAGCTTCATTTCAGGGAGAAGAATGTATTTTGTAAGAGTTTCGAGCGAAAGAACCTGGCTTACTCCATAAGAAACATTGAAGGAAAAGCCGAAGAATTGGTACGGATATTGGAAAAGACAAAGGGTTCGTCTATTATTTACGTACGCAGCCGGCAACGGACAAAAGAGATATCAGACTTTCTCGTCCAAAATAATTTCTCTTCCGATTTTTACCACGCGGGACTAAGTAGCGCAGACAAGACAAAGAAGCAGAATGCATGGAAAAATAACGAAACCCGTATTATTGTATGTACCAATGCTTTCGGGATGGGAATCGACAAACCCGATGTACGATTGGTAATACATACCGACCTGCCAAATTCCATAGAAGAATATTTTCAAGAGGCCGGACGTGCCGGGCGAGACGGAGAAAATTCATCAGCCATTATACTTTTTGAAAAGAATGACAGTACCAAACTCAAAAAACGAGTACGGGACGAGTTCCCCGAAAGAGAGTTTATACATCATGTATATGATTCATTGTCCTACTTCTTTCAGGTAGCCGAAGGATCGACAGGGCCCGTGTTCGATTTTAGTATCCGTCAATTTTGTGCGACATACAAACTCCCTCTTTTACCGGCACATAATGCGTTAAAGATACTAGACCTTGCGGGTTATATTGAATACACAGAAGAAATAGATAATCGCTCGAGAGTGATGTTTACAGTCTACAGAGACGAATTGTACCGTTACGATTTCGACAGGGAATATGAGCAACTGGTGAATACTATTCTGCGGCTATATACAGGCCTGTTTACAAACTATGCTACTATCGATGAATCCGAGATAGCATTGCGTCTTCACTCAAGCAGGAAGCATATATATGAGATGCTAAAAACACTTGCAAAAAGGAATATCATAGATTATATCCCGCACAAGAAAACTCCACTTATCACCTATACTCGCCGGCGTGTGGAAAATAAGTACCTCAACATTCCCCGTTTAGTAAATGAAGAGCGTAAAGAACGCTTTGAGAAGCGAATACTTGCAATAAGCCACTATGCCGAGCAAACAGAGACTTGCCGAAGCCGGTTATTATTATCCTACTTCGGGGAAAAAGATGCCCAAAATTGTGGAGTATGCGATATATGCCTGGGCAAAAACATGCCGGCAATGACAAACGACAGGTTTAGAAATATAGCGACTGCAATTAAGGATACTCTTAAAGATGGCGAACAAAATATAGATTTCATTGTAAATACGCTTTCTCGATATTCACAAAAAGAGATTGTAAATGTTATCCGTCATATGGCAGATCAAAAAGAAGTAACATTAAGTGAAGGGAAAATCAGATTATAAAAAAATATGATTATCCGTATTTATACCTAAACTCATTTTTATAGCTCACGCAAGCTATGAGCAATCTGCCAAAGAGTGCCTCTCCAAAATATCTCCGGTTGAATTTGTAGCAAAATTCGTCCAAGTAGTTTTGCCGGAACTCCGGCTTGATGTCATGAAAGGTGTTTATCAGTTGCCTTTTGGCGTTACTGATAGCGAAGTGTACCCAGGGCAATACCTCGCCCACTTTCTCCTTGGGAATAACCTGAGCGTTGTGCTTGGGGACAAAATGCTTTAAGTCGACATAAGAGGTCGAATCATCCGTGTCCATTTCTGTGACATTGCCCGTGAGCTCTCCAACGACTTTATTGATGGTTTCCTTTTTCAAATCATCAATCACTTTCATTTTTAAATAGCCTACCCTACGGGATTTTTGCCCTTCCTTCGGAAATTCCACCAGTTCACTTTCTGCCATAACAAGAACCTTTGTCTTCTTTTGGCTTCCACGCCCACGCTTGAGGGGTTTTTCTTTTTCAGCAGCGGGTGTCCCGGTGGAAAAATAGACCTCATCCAGCTCTATGCGTCCGGCTAAGATGTACTCATCATCCCTTCTTCCCATCGCCTGACGGAGCTTGTGTACCATGTGCCAGACAGGCTGATACCGATTATGACCCAGCTGGCGTTGAATCTCCTTGGCTGAAAATGTCTTTTTCGTGGAAGTAAGTAAATCAATAGCGATGAACCAATAACGAAATGGCAGTTTGGATTTGTGCATCACTGTACCGCTTTTAAGGGTTATGCGCGTACGACAACCCTTGCACTCATATTGCTCCTTGTCCTGCTTCCAATAATGGTCATCCCCACCACATTTAGGGCAAATAACACCAGATTGGTCTCGATACTCTTTGAATTTTTGCTTACAACTTTCTTCGTCCGGAAATTGAGAGAAAAAATCGATTAAGGTCATAGAACTTAGATTTTTCTTTGTAAAGATAATCATTTTAGGTAAATATACGGGTATCAATTAAAAAGAAATAGGAAAGTAGATATGCAGTATATAATGGGCTTCATTTTAGTAAGTATATGTTAGTTTTTGGAGTTTTTGGCTTACAAATATAATAGAGTTTATATTTAATAAAAGATTATTCTATTTATTTACAGGTATTTATACATAGTTGATTTTTTAACCACAGAGTTGCACCGAGTTAAATATCACGGAGTTACACCGTGATACACCGTGAACCATAACTCCGTAAACTCTGTGGTTAATTGTTTGTTTATGAAATCCATAAATCTTTATTCTATATAATATCTAATGTTATTCTTCTAAAAAAGGATATTAAATTATTTATTCAGGGCAACTCCACGAAATTCATTTCATCTGGATGCTGATTGACATTAGCATTAGAACTTTTGTTAAATAATCTTATCCTGTTGCCTAATTCATAAATTTGTTTTTTATTTGCATTATCACATAATTTTCTATTAATAACCTCTAAAAAAAACAGCCTATAGAATAAACATTACTCTTTTTATTTAAAATATAAGAGAATGGAAGAATTATTATCGCTGACCGACGAGCAGTTGGTTTCTGATTATTCTAATGGCAACAATCTTGCATTTGATATTCTGTTGGATAGACACAAACAAGTTGTCTATAGTTATATTTATTTCGCTGTGCGTAACAGGGAGCTGACAGAAGATATTTTTCAGGAAACATTTATTAAGGCTATTGTCACCATCAAGCAAGGGCGGTATACGGAAACAGGAAAGTTTCGCGCGTGGATATCGCGTATAGCTCATAATCTGATTATTGATCACTTTCGTCAGAAAAAGAATGAGAATACAGTATCGAATGATGAGGCTCCGGTGGACTTGCTCAATAATCCGTCGTTATGTGATGGGACTGTTGAAGATGAAATAGTCAGATTGCAGATCACATCCGATATTCATAAGCTTATATCATTTCTTCCCGATAGCCAGCGCGAAGTGCTTGAAATGCGCTATTACCAGGATTTGAGCTTTAAAGAAATAGCAGAGCAAACAGGTGTCAGCATCAACACAGCCCTGGGGCGGATGCGTTATGCGATACTCAATATACGCCGCATGGCCGAAGAGTACGACATTGTGCTTACAATGTAATGAAAAGTAGTTTAGTTAAGTTAGTTTAGGCCGTTTAAGAAGAGACAGGCAGTGCTTTGGTTGGCATTGCCTGTTTTGTGTTATGAGATTTATAGTTGCTTACTTTAGCCTATTTTGGATTTAATATATTTAACTTCTCAACTGATCGTATGATTTTGCCATCCTTAGATATACCTTCAATTATCATAGTATATTGACCCGGGTAATCTGCCGTGTAAAAATCGAAAATAACTTTACCGTCTTCTTTTGACCGCAGGGACGGATTCCAATAGACAGTTGTTCGCAGATCAGGATTCGGGCTGTTTCTCTTCTCTTCAGTATCGTATCGGGGAGCATAAAATTCGGCAGGTTTCTGATAGCCTAACGGTTGTATTTGCTCTCTGTTTATGGGAATATCGCTTTTCATATTATCCCCTTTTTTTGTTGTAATCACAATAGCCGGCCCTCCTCCTAATGCACCTAACATAAGGGAACTGCCTAAGGTTTTGAAAACGGCTATTTCCTGAATGTCTTGAATAGGTATTAAGTCATCAATTGTCTGTCCTTCAAATAACGTAACATGCATTCCATCAATAAACACTTTGACTAGTTCTCTGCCTCCAAGAAAAGATATTCTACCATATATATTTCCGTTTTCCACAATAAATCCTGAGATATATTGCATAACCTCAGATATTGTAGCGACTCCGCTTTCACGGATGAACTCTTCGGAGAAAATATTATTGGACCAACGGCTATAGAATGATTTTTCCACAACTGCTTTTTTAGCTTTAATCTCTATCGGATCTAAGTAAATCAGCCTCATCCCATTTTCGTAAGTGTATTTCTTATTTACTTTACTGATATATGCATAGTCATCCATATCATTCGCATTATCAGTCTTTGTTTTATTATTGATGCCTTCCGCAATATAGATTGCTGTTCCTATAGGAGGAATTGTATCTTTCTCTAAAATTAATTCTACCCCGGATGATCCTTTTTTGCTGACGGCCTGTATAAAATAAGCAGTACTGTCGGGAAATTCGAAATCCCGGAAATGAAACCGTCCTTCATCGTCTGTTGTTGTCACATCAAAAAAGCCTGTTTGCTTTGAGAAGATACTGACTTGAGCATCTTTGGCAGGTTTGGCTTTAAAGAGGCCGCCTAATGCCTGGCCGGATATTTCTTGTCCCACTTCCACCGGAATATGGGGTTTGGCGTATGTGTGTTGTATAACTTCGGGGATATTATATCTGCGCCATCCATGGGTAAGCATAAGCATATCCAATGCTTTCGATGCTTTTGGATTATTTTTTTCAAGATAGTAATCCGGATTAGGTATATACCCTCTGATATCGGAAGTCAATAAAAGAGAGGACGATATAGAATTGTTTTTAGAAGCATCCACATCTTTATCGTCTGTCACCGAAACCGATAAGTCAGCTTCCAGCGGGTTTTCTTGTTGATCCGATACTTGTAAGTCAACGGAAACACGATCCCTGGTTTTAATTTCAGACGTTATTTTTTTATTAAGGACAGCTTGGTCTTCATTATTACAAAAAATGAGCCTTTCACTCAACGTTTGTCCTCTGGAATTTATAAGTAATATATGTAATATACCCGAGAGGAATTTCTCTTTTTGAAAACTAATTTCTTCATTTTCAATATTCCATTTTTGTACGTAATACGGAATACCTCGTGTATGCATGACTATATATAATGAATCTGTATTTATATCCGGTGATTTTGAAATTGACAGATGAAATTCATTTTTTATGTTAGTGATTCTCAGTCCTGCTGTATTTTGTGCTACAGGTAGCTCGGTTTTTTTCTCAATTCCGGCTTCATTTTTTGATATTGTATAATATTTGATTTCTTTTTCAGGTTTCATAAAAAAATACCCCATACCATCATGGTACGTTGTAAAGTTTGTGATACTGTCTCCTTTTTCGTTTGTTACATATCCTGTAATATCTGCCGGTTTGCCGTTCCCATACAATGATTTAAATGCCACACAGTTTATAGCCTCCGATATGGTGTTGCCTCCTTCGGGGAAAAAAGTTACTTCATAATCCTCATGAGGGTTTGGAAT
This sequence comes from Dysgonomonas reticulitermitis, assembly GCF_054601275.1. NCBI lineage: Bacteria > Pseudomonadati > Bacteroidota > Bacteroidia > Bacteroidales > Dysgonomonadaceae > Dysgonomonas > Dysgonomonas reticulitermitis. The sequence goes on from NZ_BAAHWU010000025.1 coordinate 23,931, forward strand.
TGTAATATATTTTTTATATTTATCACATTCTACAAGTAATATATCCTCTCCCTTCTTTCTGGCGAATGTGTAATAAGGCATCCCGTCTTTCTTTTTCGGAATTAAAGTTTTGCCGTCATATGTGACAGATAATACCGTAGGTGAAAAGTCTGTATTGTTTTCAATATTATTAATGGAAAGGCTTAGTGAAACTTTGTTGCCGGCAGGGTATTCAAATTGTGGGACTATACTCATAACCGCTGATTGGGGAGCACTTATGTATACCGGAACATGAGGCCAATAACCTTCGTCCAGATTTTTCATATATGAAGTGTAAGCACGAAGAATGTAATTTCCCTCTACTAAATCTTCGAGTAAGTCTATATGCCCCTGAAACAAACCTTCTTCGGCTTTTATCATTACCCGGGATTTAACCTTTTGCAAAGGATCTATAAGTTCCACATATACATATCTGCTCGACCGATCCGGAGTATGTAGCATCGCATTTACCAGAAAAGCCTTGAACCAGAGGCGTTCATCCGATACGTAATGGGGCCTGTCGATCTGCAAATGTATTTTTTCTTGTGGATATAGTATAGCCTGATTTAAGAAACGGTCTACAATACTATCTTTGGCTTCGAGAGGATTGATTTGCGCATTCACTCCTGATATAGAAAAGAATAAAAGCCCTGTAACAACTGCTTTTCGAATAAGCATCGTATACATATGTTTCTCAATTTGAAGTTAACAATATTATTTAGGACTATAAATATAACATGTTTCTAAATAATAATGAATAATTCAAAATAGTTTTTTTTGCAGTTAGTTTAACAAGTTTATTCACTATGGAATAAGTAATCAATAATTTTTTTAGCTTTGTAATATATACTGTGTGTCGATTCCGGATGATAAACAAGTTATAACCGATATTACTGCAAATAATAAATTAAATTGAAAATAATGAAAAAACTAATACTTTTTGTAGCTTGTTTGCTATTAGTAGCACAAGCGTATAGTCAGCAAGCATTGGGAAAAGGTTCGGAGATTGTTTCTCCCGAAGTACATGCAGACAATACAGTAACCTTTCGCTTGCAAGCCACAAATGCTAAAGAAGTGAAATTGACCGGCGATTGGATTCCCCGTAAAGACTGGACTACCCCTACTGTGGATATGGTGAGCGATGGTAACGGTTTATGGGTATATACTACTGAAACTCTCCCTTCAGACTTGTATAGCTACATGTTTTTTGTAGATGGTGTTGAAGTAAGAGACCCGAACAATGTATACCTGAACAGGGATGTGGCAACTGTATCGAATATATTTATTACCGGTAATGGAAACGGAGATTTGTATAAAGTGCAAAAAGTACCTCATGGGTCTGTTACACGCCGTTGGTACGACTCTTCCGGGAATAATATGTCGCGGCGTATTACTATATATACTCCTCCGGGTTATGAAACAAGTAAGGAAAGCTATCCTGTGCTATATCTATTGCATGGTATGGGTGGCGATGAAGAAGCTTGGATGGCTTTAGGGCGTACGTCCCAAATTTTGGATAATCTTATTGCACAGGGTAAAGCTAAGCCTATGATAGTGGTGATGACGAACGGTAATGTCGTTCAGGAAGCAGCTCCGGGCGAATCTTCCTTAGGGTTGTATAAGCCTGCGTTCCAGCTTCCTCATACAATGGATGGGAAAATGGAAGAGACATTTCCGGAGGTAATAAGCTTTGTGGAAAGTAACTACCGGGTAATTACCGACAGGTCGGGCAGGGCTATTGCGGGATTGTCGATGGGTGGATACCATTCTTTGCACATATCGCGTTGTTATCCGAATATGTTCGATTATATAGGTTTGTTTTCTCCGGCAATTCTGCCTTCGCAAGGAGTGAACTCTAAAGTATATGAAGATATTGACGGAACATTGGCCGGACAAATAAGAAATGGATACCGGTTGTACTGGATAGGTATCGGTAAAACAGACTTCTTGTATAAAGCAGTAGAAGAATACAGGGCAAAGTTGGATAAGCTTGGAGCGAAGTATACCTATGTAGAAACCGAAGGTGGCCATACATGGAGCAATTGGCGGGTTTACCTGTCTCAGCTCTTGCCATTGCTGTTCAGGTAAGATAAACCATTATGATAAAAGAATGAGGGTGTGTCAGAAGGCCTTTTGACACATTCTCATTTTAGTTTAAACCGAATTTTGAAGAGTATTTCGGCTGGTCGTAGGTTGTATGAATAGTAGTATCTTCCTATATCGCTATAGGAGGTAGATACGTATTTTTTTGTATTGAATATATTGGTATAGTCGAGAGATAATTCTATCTCTTTCAGTTTATATTTGACAGAAACGTCACCAAACCACATGGAACGGCTTCCTGATTGTATGGCATTGTTGTAAAAATTTTCACAAGAAACAGTCGCTGTAAGTTTTTTTATTGGAAATAGGTTCACATTTATTTTTTGCGATAGAGTGCGTATATTGGGCAAATCTTCTTTGTTCGATTCTATTTTACTTTTGCTCCATGCTATATTGAGGGTGTAATTGATGTTCGCAAAACCTTTAAACCGGGTTGTGAAATTGGGGGATACTGAGATGTATTGATATTGATAATCGGAAATGGTACCCTGGCTAAGTTGCGATGAACTTGAATAGGCGTATCTGCTTCCAACAGAGAATGAAGAAGCTAGTGCATCTATATCTTTCCCTATTCTCATGCTGAGATCGAAATTTTCACTTGTATTCGGATGTTCAATTGACGATTTTATCCTGAGTATTCCCTGATACGTATAGTCGTTGAGTAGATTAGACCGCGTATTCCGGTATGAAGCAAATATATTTCCGAAAAGGGTAGTCAGCGGATTCTTATACATCAGGTGCCCCATTGCGGAATGGCTGCGCCCCTTACTTAAAATGTCGTCATTTCTCAGGAGATTACGATACGAGGTCATAATATATCCGGTATATGCTTCGCGAATCCCTCCGATACTATTGTTGTAGTTATAGTTTGCGTAAGTAGACCAGAACGGTGAAATTTTATAATTGATGAATACAGATGGAGTTACGTATAAATAATTGGAATTTTTAGTATTGCCGGATATTTGATCATTCCGGTGCAGTAAAATATATCTTGCCGGAACAGTCAGGCTTATATTTATCTTGGATGTCGGGCTATACCTGTATGTAGGTGAAAATACCCATTCATATTTATTCCAATTCAAGTTGTTTTGTAACGAATCGGGTGCTATAACCTGATTATTTGTTTCAGCTTGTAGTCCGGTCTTTAAATGCTGCATGTCACTTCTGATTTCTACTCTATAATCTTGGCTTATATCTCCGCTTTTACCCCACGAAACAGCATTGCGCGTGGAAAAATTGCTTAGATCCATTCGTTGTTTCATGTTTCCATCGGGTGAACTGAGATTAAACAGATCGCCGTATAATAAGGGATAAACACTGAGAGTTTGAGATATATCCCTATATCCGAAAAACGAATTAACTTTCACTGTGCCATTCTCCTTCACTTTTGTCCAATCCATCGTATTGCTTATGCCAAATACCGGATTACGTAAATGCTGTCTTATGCTATCGTCAGTGAATGCGTCTCCACGTTCCCTGTCCCATTCTCCTTCCAATTTTAGCAGATTGTTGAAATAGAATTTTTCGGTATTGGCATTCAATTGGATATCTGTTCCTAATCTGTTCTTATACAGTCCGGATTGCATTGTTTCGCCTACGGCCAATATACTATCGCCCGGCAGGTAATATTCCGAATACGAATAACTGTTTTTTTCCGGTCTGTCATACAAATAATTAATATTTGTAGTGAGGGTATAGTCTTTGTTTAATTTTCGCAGATCATTTATCGAACCCAAGTGTGCATCATTGAACAAATGACGCTGTTGACTGATTGCCGGAGGGGTAGGGCTGGGGATACTCAACATTTTGTTGCTATTCATGTCATTCGCTTCGTTAGAATAAAAAGAATTTATTTCCCTCGATATATCCCTCCCTGTATTGTCTCCTTTGTACATGATTATATCCTGCCTGTTCTTTGCAAATAACATGCCTACGACTTCGTTACTTAGCAAGAGGGGGGAGGCTCCTGTTCCGGCTTGTGCGTTAGCCGTGAAAATACCTTTCGCCGAATCTTTTAGTTTCAGGTTTAGAGCTGCATGCTCCGATACTTCTTTGCCGTTCAGCGCTTTTATAGGCTGGTGGTTTTCGAGAACCTGTACTGTTGCCACTTTGCCGGCATCTATGTTGTTCGTGGCTATACCATACTTTCCTTGCAACAAATCCATATCTTCTATGTAGAATTTGTTTATAGGCTTGTCCTGATATAATATAGCGCCGTTTTCCTGTACTTGTATGCCCGGCATCTTTTTTAAAACGTCGCCAATGGTTCTGTCATTCCTGTCGGTAAAACTTTCGACGAGGTAATTCAATGTGTCTCCTGTTTGCCTTATCTTGGGTGGTTTTATTCTTACCTCGTTCAATGTTATCGCCTCACTTTCTATATAAAAGTCAATCGTTTGACTACGATTACTTACTGTGCAAAATTGTTTCTTCAAATTAAGTCCTGATACTGTTACTACAATGCTGTCTTTGTTTCCTGTATATTTTATTTCATACCTGCCTTTGCCGTCAGTCATCGCATAATTCAGCATAATTGCTTTACCGGGTTCCGAAACGGATATGTTAGCAATGTCGACCGGTTCTTTTGTATCGGCATTATATATGGTTCCTCTTATCACGGTTTGCGAATGAGCAAGAGTGCAAACCATGATACATATTATCAATATGTATTTTCCCATAGGGTTATTCCGTTTCTAATTGAAGGTATTCGTTCAGGTTTCTTTTGCTTACCAGAGTTACATTTCCCCCGTTAATGTTGATGGCCATACCTCCGCTCTGTTTAGCCTTAACTTTCGCCAGGTCTTTCCGGCTACAATTGATGTATTCCTCTTCGGCCATGTCGATATTCACAGGTGGTTGAAGTTGCTCCAAACCTATAATCTCGAAAGAAAAAATATTATCTGTGTCTGATGCTTTGAGTATTAAGCCGGGTAAGCCGTATAGTTTCCAAGGGCCGTCATTGACCGGTATTTCGGGAGTAAACCATGCTTCATAGTTGCGCCCTCTGAAAGAACCGGTGGCTTTTTGGCATAGATAACCCAGCACAGTTAGTGTATCGGAGATAATATTCCATTGTTGCGAGGTGTTTTTTTCCGTGCATTTATACCTTTGCGTGCCATCACCCCTATCGGTTATAATAACTTCCTTATCTTGTCTGTTTTTGTATAATTGGGCCGTTTCTCCCCGCGATGTGGATTCAAAAGTTGTTCCGCCTTTTCCATCTAATATCGAAGCATCTTGATCTTTTAGTACGGATAGACTTTTTATATTACTCGGATTCATACTATTGGTCATCATTTTTCCAAAGATAGAGTCTCTTTTTATGCGTGTGCCATCATAATACAAAGACACCTTAGATCCTATATCCAAAGTCATGGTATCTGTCGCCTGCAACTCTTCTTTATCTATTATAAGTGGTTGTGTGAATTTGTAATAACATCTGATCGTAGCTGCATCCAACGTGTTGATTTTGATGTCTTTTTTACTTTTTTTCGTCACAGTTATGTTCGATGCCGTGGTTTGGCCTCCATTGGTTGTACCTGTACCCGTTATAACTACTTGGGCAAAACCTGATGATGCGGTTATAAATAAGACTGAAAGTAGAATTGTTTTTTTCATAATAGAGTTTATATTTAATAAAAGATTATTCTATTTATTTACAGGTGTTTATACATAGTTGATTTTTTAAACACAGAGTTGCACCGAGTTAAATATCACGGAGTTACACCGTGAACCATAACTCCGTAAACTCTGTGGTTAATTGTTTGTTTATGAAATCCATAAATCTTTATTCTATATAATATCTAATGAATGATATTTTGATATATACAAATGTAGTCTAAAAAAATAGACTTCAAAATATTTTGTCTAAAAAAATAGACATTTTGACGGAAATAGTATTTTGATTTATTGTTTGTGTTTTTTAACATAATGAGCGCAACAAAGTAGTGCTTGTATGCATCTTTTATATAAAGAATAAATTACTTAAGAAATTAAGTTCGTATATTTGTTAATCTTGATATAAATATAATTATTAGCAGATTGATTAAACCTTTAAGATATTGAATAGTCTAATGAGTAATTGAACTTTATGTAAGACTAGTTAAATACTTTAATTAAAAATAAATAAATATAGGAGAGCAGATTATGAAGACTAAAAATTTATTACTGTTGATTCTAGTGTCGGTAATACCATTCTTTGTTTTTGCACAAGAAGAATGGGATGACGTCTACGCTCCTTCAAAATCGAAAGAGAAGAAGAAGACAGAGGTAAAAAAAGTGACTTCCCAGAAGCAAACTAAACCTACTCAAGTACTTTTAGTGAAAGATAACGGAGATGTGACTTTGGAAACTGTTGGCGATGTTACTGTAGACGTGGATGCTTATAACCGCAGAGGAAATGTAGACGTATACGATAATCAGTATGCCGAAGATGATACAATATATACTGAAGAGGAATATCAAGACTATCAGTATACTGACCGGATAGTCAAATTCCATAATCCGGAAAATAGCGTGAAGATATCCAGCGATGGTGAAATAAATGTCTACGTGTTAGATGATAGTTACAGTAACTATTATGGTGCCCGTTCTCGTTTTGGCTTCGGTTGGAACAGTTATTACCCATGGTATGATCCTTGGTATTCACCATCTTATGCATGGGGATATTATGATCCTTGGTATTATGGCAGTTGGGGCTGGGGTTGGAATAGACCTTGGTATTACAGCAGTTGGGGCTGGGGCTCCGGTTGGAACAGCCCATGGTACGGCGGCTGGTATGCAGGTGGCTGGTACGGTGGCGGCTGGTACGGCGGACATAGTAATGACCATTACGGATACCGTCGTAATCAATACAACTATACAGGGCGTCCTCGTACAGGATATTACGGATCTAACCGTGGATATGCAGGTGTAAGTCGCGGTTCAAGTGTAGGTACCCGTCCTAGTTATAATGCTGGAGGTCGTGGTTCGAGTGTAAATACTCGTCCGGGCTATAATGCTGGTGGTCGTGGTAGTTCAAGCGTATCAACAAGACCGTCTACACGCCCAAGCTATAATAACTCAACTACCGGAAGAGGTTCATCATCTGGCGTATCAACAAGGCCATCTACCCGTCCGAGCTACAATAGCTCAACCAATAGCAGTAGCAGTGGTCGCGGTTCATCTGGTAACGTAACTACAAGGCCGACAACCCGTCCGAGCTACAATAGCTCAACCAATAGCAGTAGCAGTGGTCGCGGTTCATCTGGTAACGTAACTACAAGGCCATCTACACGTCCGAGCTATAATTCAAACTCTAGTAGTTCAAATACTAGTTCTCGTCCTAGTTATAACTCTGGTAGCTCATCTTCGAGTTCTCGTCCGAGCTACAATAGCTCTAGCTCAAGTAGCAGTTCACGCCCAAGTTATAACAGTTCAAGTTCGTCAAGTTCCTCAAGTTCGAGCCCGAGTTATAGTTCAAGTTCTCGATCATCGAGTTCAAGCTCATATAGCAGCGGCTCTTCCTCAAGCAGTTCATCTTCCCGTTCTTCGTCTTCAAGTGGCGGTGGCAGCAGTAGAGGCGGCAGTGGTCGAGGTAGATAACACTAATATAAAACAAACATAAGTATGAAAGGCTGTTTCAAAAGAATAATTGACGTTGAAACAGCTTTTTGGTAAAAGGTATAAATAAAATAAATAATTATGAAGAAGATAACATTATTCTTAATCGCAGCTTTATTTTCATTAGGAGTTGTAAAAGCTCAGAATGCAATGGACGCTTATAGATATTCTAAGAATGATTTGACAGGTACTGCGCGTTCTGTTTCTATGGGAGGAGCCTTTGGAGCGCTGGGTGGAGATATATCCGGCATAGCTATTAATCCGGCAGGTATAGGTGTATATCGTAACTCGGAAATTGTTACAACTTTGAACTTTCAAAATTCGGGTACTCAAACGGAACTATTGAATAGTGGCAAAATTGATCAAAATAAATTCAGTGTAAGCTTTGATAACCTTGCTTTTGTTACTACATTCCCTCTGAACAGTGATGTCGCTCCAACTTTGAATGTCGGTTTCTCATATAATAGATTGAAAAGTTTCGACCGTAAATATCAAACAGGTGCAGGTGGGCTGAGCAGATTATTGACTGATCACATGGCAGACATCTCTACAGCGCCATCTTCCTCTGTATCTTTGGATGGATTAACCGGTGCTCCGATGTGGGATGTATGGAACAATCAGGACTGGTTGACAGTTCTTGGATATAATTCATATTTGATTAATGAAACATCATCGGGTGCGTATGAGTCTGCTATAAAAGACTTATATGTTGAGAATAATTTGTTTGCGAGAGAAAAAGGCTCGGTGAGCTCTTATGATTTTAATGTGGGAACTACTTTTTCGGATGTACTCAGTGTGGGGTTGACATTATCTATGACAGATATTAACTATCGTTTGTATTCTATCTATACAGAAAACTTTGGAGATGGAGGTTCCGATATGGGCTACGACATGGAAAATAGCTTCCGCACCGATGGTACAGGATGGCAGGTTAAGGCCGGAGTTATTGTAAAACCTGTACAAGAACTGCGTATCGGAGTGGCCTATCATTCTCCTACTTGGTACGATATGACGGATCGTTTCTTTACAGATTTGACTCATGATTTGACAGGCTTAAAAGGTATTGCAAATATAGCGCCTGATTATGCGAAAGGAACAGTTGGTACATATAATGGTGATGATGCAGCTGTGATGGATTATCAATACCGGACACCGGATAAATGGACGTTCAGCTTGGCTGGCGTTATCGGAAGCAAGGCCATTATCAGTGCCGATTATGAATTGACTAATTATGGAAATATGAAATTGTACGACAGGGACGGACGCAATTTTAATGCAGATCCCAATCTGTTTATAAAGAAATTTTTCCGTGCCGCTTCTACTGTGCGTGTAGGTGCAGAATATCGTTTCACTGATAAGTTCTCAGGACGTGTTGGTTATGCATGGATGCAGAGCCCTGTAAAACCAGAGGTAAAGACAGGTGACGATTATATTATTACAGATGCACGTGCTGTTACTCAATATGCATTCGATGGTGATGCCCATTATATTACTTATGGTTTGGGTTACAAGATTACTCCTCAGTTTTATACAGACATTGCTTTTGTGATGAAGAGCCAGAAAGATGATTTCTATTCATTTGATTTTTCAGATAAAACAATCTTTAAAACAAATAACTTCCAGGGTTTATTAACTGTAGGATATAAATTCTAGAAACAAAATATATGAATAAAGAAGAGGCTGTCCCAAAAGTATGGAACAGCCTCAAATGTATTTGGATATTACGTCAAAAAGTTGTTTTGTATTAGTCTTACCTGTGTAATTATGAATAACAAAAGAACTAATCATCATATCATCTCAAATATAAGAGGAATCGACACTGCTGACAAAAAAAGAAGGCATCTCGCTTTTGAGACACCTCCCTACTTATTTTATCCATATTTAAATCAAACATCCTTGAACTCTATAGAGCAATTAACCCATTCTTCGTCAAAGCGTGTACCATATTTACTGTAAAAATCAAGAGCCGGCTGATTCCAATCCAATGCCTGCCACATCATTCCACTGAAATCTCCGCTTTTGCCCTCCTGCATGACAGCATCAAAAAGCATTGCGCCGATTCCTTTTCCTCGCATTTCCGGCTCTACATATATATCCTCCAGATATATCCTCCGCCCTTTCCACGTGCTATATCTGATATAATATAAAGAAAATCCGCAAACCCATCCGTCTATCTCCGCTACAAATGCCCACCATACAGGATTATCGCCAAATCCGCTTTCCTCAAAATGAGAAAGAGAAACGGTCACTTCTTCAGGGGCTTTTTCATACTCAGCCAATCCTTTTACTAATGCCATTAATCGCGAGCAATCTTCACGAGAAGCCTTCCTGATAACAATATTACCCATTAAAATATTTTTATTCCTGCGAAAATAATACTTTTAGAACAAAGACTATGCTATAAAATATAGTTTTGCATTTTTATTCTAAATGACAGCTTTTTTTTATAATTTTGGAGGTTCAAAATATGTCTTATGTCATCAGAAAAACTCTATAATAATTTCTTGGTTTGGAAAACTCGAAACTTAAAGGAAAAGCAGGTTGTACTATGTGTTAGTTTCCTCATTGGAATATTTACAGCCTTAGCCGCGCTCATATTAAAAACCCTTATACATTTTATTCAACATATACTGACTTCCAACTTCCTTACTCACGGAGCAAACTATATATACCTTGTATATCCTGTTGCGGGTATTCTTATAGCCGGACTATTCGTAAAATATATTGTAAAAGATGATATCGGGCATGGTGTTACCAAAATACTATATGCAATATCGCAGAAAAAGAGCTTTATCAAATTGCATAATGTATATACTTCTATTATTGCCAGCTCTATAACTATTGGCTTTGGTGGATCAGTCGGAGCAGAAGCGCCGATCGTACTAACAGGTTCAGCCATAGGCTCCAATTTGGGACGGTTCTTTAAAGTGGAACAAAAATACCTGATGCTTCTGATAGGATGCGGTGCAGCCGGAGCCATTGCGGGAATATTTAAAGCTCCTATTGCCGGACTTGTATTTGTGGTAGAAGTACTGATGCTCGATCTGACGACATTCACTGTACTCCCATTACTCGTTACTTCCGTTACGGCAGCCACATTATCATATCTGACAATGGGTACAACGGCGATGTTTAGCTATGCCCATACAGATGCGTTTTTGTTCGAACGCATACCATTTGTAATCCTTCTTGGTATTTTCTGCGGTGTGGTGTCCTTATATTTTACACGGGCTATGAACTGGATCGAAAATATCTTCCGGAAACTCTCTTATTGGAAAAAGTTTGCTTTGGGGGCGAGTGTATTAAGCATCCTTATATTTCTTCTTCCGCCTCTTTACGGAGAAGGTTACGACACAATAAATGCTCTGATCAACGGAACGAAAGACTACAATGCATTGCTTGACAACAGCATGTTCTTTCAATTCAAAGACTATCGCTGGACAATCATATTATTCTTAGGTGGTATCTTAGTTATGAAAGTATTTGCTTCCAGTTCGACCAATGGCGCCGGCGGAACAGGAGGGATATTCGCGCCTTCTCTCTTCCTGGGCTGTATAGCCGGTTTCATTTTCTCCTTTGTTATAAACCATTCCCAGCTAAGTGAATACCTTCCATTTTTACCTGAAGAAAATTTTGCGCTAATGGGTATGGCAGGGGTGATGGCCGGGGTGATGCATGCTCCGCTTACGGGAACATTCCTGATAGCTGAATTGACCGGAGGCTATGAACTATTGCTACCTCTGATGATCGTTTCGGTATGCTCCTTCGTGGTGATAAAATTATTCGAACCCCATAGCATATATTCTATGCGCCTGGCCAAAAAGGGAGAACTCATTACACACCAAAAAGATAAGGCTGTACTTACACTGATGGACATAGAAAAGCTCATTGAGTTCAATTTCCAGAAAATACGTCCGGATATGACATTAGGAGATCTTGTAAAAGTTATATCACGTTCCCCACGAAATATATTCCCCGTAGTTGATAATCAGGACCGTTTTCTGGGAATTGTGCTGATAGACAATATACGGAACATTATGTTTCGCCCGGAACTATATAGTCGCTTCAAAGTATCGCGTGTAATGACGTCACCGCCTGCTATTATAAAGGTAGGTATGACTATGGAATCGATAATGAGGAGCTTTGATGATACCAAAGCATGGAATCTGCCTGTTGTAGACGAAAAAGATACATACCTGGGCTTCATATCCAAATCGAATATTCTGGATGTATACAGAGAGGTACTTGCCGAAAATTTTGTAGATGAATAACAGATGATCGCAACCCGGAAGCCTGAAGTAAAGAGATACTTACTAAGTGGCGGAATCTGTTTATTTAACGCATATAAACAATTACAAAGTTAGGTATTATTTCTTCTAATTTGCCTTAGATACAATTATTCATTTTTACGCTTTCTTTACCTATTTCGTTCCCCTTCCTGTTGCGCCGTATCTCACCCGGCGTATGGCCCAGGCGCTGCTTGCAGAAGCGGTTGAATGTGGATACGGATGCAAAACCGAATTCGGAACTTAATTCTTTCAGGTTATGGTTGCCGAAACAAAGGGCATGGTATATCTTTTTTGCCCTGTGCTCATTCATCCACTTGTATCCGGATATATCAAATACCTTCTTGAAACGTTTCTCTATGCCCGAGAGGGACATATTCATGGCAGCAGCCATTTCGGTAAGGGTGCGGTAATTGTGGTAATTGTCCACGATGTATTGGGAAAAGTCAGAGTCGCTGCTAAAGGCTTCGCAGAAGAACATCCTGAGTTCCTCTTTTGTGTAAGACTCTCCGAGAAGGTATAACAATTCCTTTATTTTCAGTTCATTGTAATATTCGCAACAGAGTCCTTTGCGTATACAGTAGACCAGCATATCCGTATAACCCCTTAGGGTTTCCTTCATTTTCAGCAGATAGGGGGAATCCTTCCGCGTATTCGAGGGGTCATGCGCTTCCGGGCTCCGGAGTACCAAGCTCTCCAGCCTGTAGCAGTCGCAGAAGTGCAACTTGCAGTAAGGGCGTATGAACAAGAGCAGGGATCCGGATTCAGCCTTGTAGTTGAAGTTGTAGCCTACAGGTAGGTAGAGTATCTGTCCGCAGCGCATCCGGTAGTTGTTGTATATCCCGAAGGAATAGGTGATCTTCCCCTCGAGCAGGAAGATGATCGTACTCTGCTGGGCCTGTTGTTCATAGTAGCTGCCGGTACTGATTTCTTTGATTTCAATGGACGACCTGGCTTCCTTGACATAGTTCAAGCATGTCTGGTCGGCTATGTGTCCATTAACGTGTAATGATTCCATATTTGGTTGGTTTTGAGTCTGTTTAATTAAATTGTTCGTGTGTAAGCCTGATTTATGATATAGTAAAACATTGGTTATAAACAAATTAAAAAATATCCCACATCCTGTTCTTCTTCCGGTGGAGATTTCCGTTTTTTTTAACAATTTATATCAAAGACCCACCTTTATCTTTATTTTATTTAGTTAAGTAGTTCAACAAAATTAGTTTAAATGCACCCCGTCACTTACCCGATGCCTGAAATATTCCGGTTATATATACACGGTATATATCTCCACTAAACTGTAATTATAAGCCATCTTTTTTATTTAACACTGCTATCACACTGAATGTTTACTTTTTACAAAAAAAGTTCAATTTTCGCATAAAACTTATTGATTATATATATAATATTCACTATTGGAATTGCTAATTTTGTAAATTGCCCGATGAGCATGTTTTGTATTAGCTTATCTAATATTTATTTAGTATTATTTCGCAAAAAAATTAAATATATAGTTCATAAAGCAGTGTTTTCTAAAATACAATCTTCAATATTTGCATTTTAAGAATATGTTCTTTTTATTGTTTGCTTATATCGAATATACAGTTCGGGTTTGGGCATCCGATATTATATGTTTATCATCGGTCCAAATACCTGATATATTTTAGGAACGTTTCCGTCCCGCAATCTATATATGCTTTTACTATTCTTCGCTTAAAGCATCGACTATTTTCCTTTGTTGTTTAAAATATTTTGCCCGGAATATTTCTCCGCTTTGTGTAATCAGTATTGAATATTTCTTAAGAGTGCTTATCCAGAAACTATGCATTCGGTGAATTGACGAATCATGGGTATACAAAAAGTCCAGGTCGTATAAACGTACCCGGCTGTATTCGAATAAGTCCGATTTAAAAAGAGAGTAGCAAAAATTAAAATCAATTTCCGAAATATAAATCTTAACCCGCTTGCCGGTAGGGAACATGCCTGTTGTGGTTATTGTTTCAATCTGGCTGAGCATCGAGTACAATTCGTTTTTCAAATCACGCAATTCCTCACTTGTAATAAGTCCGACACGGACGAAATATTTAATATCATCAACAAACGACTGGAATATATGCCTGTCTAAAATGTACTCGTTATTATCAACCGAATGTAACATATATAATCTTCTCATCATAAGTGAATGTGTCTCCTCCGGCAGTATCAGCTTCGACAAGGAATCAAAAGAAAAATTCGCGTCAGCCTGGTACATCCATTTAAATATGACGAATTTTGCCAGCGTGTTGTATTTCAAATAAAAAGAAGCGGGAACGATATTATATGCCAGCTTCATAGATGAGTTCACGAATGTATCCTCATGCTTAAAGTGGGTAATGGAAGTTTCCAGTTGTTTATGGTAAGTATTGATAAAGTTGTCGGAGTATTCCTTATAATTAAGCGAAAATATGACATTATTTTCACTTTCCGGATGGACTATTTTATCCAGGGATATCCCTGTTTTCTGGGCAATTTGCATTGCTTCGTTAAAAGTGAACGGCACTTCCCCTCGTATTCGCCTGTAGACCGCATCCCGGGTATAACCGAGAATCTCCGCAATCTTATCTGATAATTTGTTTTGAGGAAAGCGTTCTAATAATTCATTTATTAAACAACTGTTTATAGTTGTATGGTCTATATGCTTTTTTACCATGGTTAAAAATTATAACATTATATACAATAAACATTTAATGACAAAAGGTTGTTTTATTTAAAACAATTCCCGAAACACAGGTGGCGATAATCACCTCTGTTTTTTATCACCTTTATATATGTAAAGATAAACTAATAACATTTAATTATTAATTGCAGAAAAGTTTAAAATTAAATTCTATTAAGGCTATTTCGCTTTTTTAAAGGTAAGTGAAATTTCATATCGCAAATATATATCTTTTGGATAACTTTTTATACTCATACATATCTTTCTTGTTTTCAATATATGCGAATTATGAAACTATATTAATCTGTTAATTGGAATGGATGTTCAAAAAAATATACGACAGAATACAAAATGGGATATAAATGGGTAAAAATGGGTAATCATTTATAAGGTATTAACAACTAACTTTGTAATCATATATATACAGCAAGCAAATTCCAACACCTAGCAAGTGTCGGAATAAAGTGACGAGAATAAAATTTTGAAAATCCCGGTTAAATCCTTTGTGCAAAACAAACAGAAAAAAATGTGCATATCGTTGATTCTCAGGAAACAGGAACGGTTAAGGCGGTGGCTGGCGTTCGTTTTCCGTCGTAGGATATTATTGTCCTTGCGGCGTTTTACGCGCCTGTTATCAGATTCAATAATAAACAGTTGGGATAATTTTATCCTGCGGGGAGGCGTTTACGTCGCAAATTGCTTTATTCATTGCCTTGCAATTGTATCCGCCGTGCTGCCGCTTGTGAAAGCCGCGGTGCGCCGTCTCCCTTGTTTTTACAACAAGCCTTTATATACAATAGGTATTCAACATATGCGTTATGCAAGTTTGATTCCGGCTAAAATAGTAAAGAAAGAAAGTCTAATAATATAAAAATTTAAAGAAGAATGAAACAGATTTATATAAAAACTTTAATTACGCTTCTGGCTATCCAGTTCTGCGCCATCCTGTATGCCGAGGACGATAAAGGAATTGGCAACAAATCCATCCCCGCCTCCGCAGAGAACCGGCCTGAAGCAGCCCCAATAATAAAGCCTACCGTACCTGACAAGCCCATGGTGAGCTCCTTTCCGGGGGGCATCATCCTTTCGTGGGTACAGCTAAGAAGTAGCGATGACCTGTTCCCATACGCCGATAAGGAGTCCGGCAATTATGACAAACAGAGCCAAAGCCTTGCCGGCCTTTTGGTCTTCCATACCGGGGGCGGGGACAGTTCCCTTCCTAAAGGCATGTATGTGTGGGACGGGGACAAATGGCAGAAAGTAAGCTATGAACTTAAATAACGGACTACATATATATAATTATCAGATGAAAATCAAAGTGAAACTTACGATTATTATACTGCTGCTCACAGCTTATGTCGGGGCAGCATGTCTGACTAAGCAGATCATACATACGAGAAGGGATTGTAACAGGTAAATTTAAAGGAAACCATTAATTATAAATGGATATATATAAATCTATTGAATATAAACGCCGATGAAATACATAAAAAGACTCGGTATATTCTTCAAACGGGTGTACATGCGATGCTGGAATACCATTTTGGGTACGCATAGCAAGCGACGTATGATAAACGATTACCTGAATAAATATAAATAAGGGAAACGGGAAAATACATCAGGGCAACAAAAAAGTGAAGAAGAATGAAACATTGTCCGGCATTAGTTTTATCTATAATAGACAATTTGAAAATTAGCGAATTAGCAAATTAGCAAATGGCGCGAAGCGACAATAACAGTCAACAGTTATCAGCCAACAGTCAACAATGGCGCGAAGTGGCAAAGGCTATAAGCTAATGGCTAATTGAGTGTAGAAGTTTGTTACTTTTTAGTTAAAAAGTTACGAGTAGACGAGGTACGAGGTACAAGTTGTTGACTGCTGACTGTCGCACGTCATTGCGAGGGTTTACCCGAAGCAATCCATTAATAATCAATACTCTGGATTGCTTCACTTCGTTCGCAATGACGAAAAGACCTTGCTTACTGATAACTGTTGACTACTGAGTGTGGAGTTTGTTACATTTTAGTTAAAAAGATACGAGTAGACGAGGTACGAGGTACAAGTTGTTGACTGCTGACTGTCGCACGTCATTGCGAGGGTTTACCCGAAGCAATCCATTAATAATCAATACTCTGGATTGCTTCACTCCTGTTGGCTCCGCCGATTCTTCGAATTCGCAATGACGAAAAGGTCGACTGACTACTGACTACTGACTACTGACTACTAACTACTAACTACTAACTACTGTTTACTGTAGAAGTTTGTTACTTTTTAGTTAAAAGGTAGGAGTTAAAAAGTTATGAGTTATGAGTTTTAAGTTATGGGTACTTACTACTTACTACTGTCTACTGTTTTCCGTGGACAACCATGTATTGCAATATCAATGAATAAAACATAAAAAAAATGAAACGAATATTCTTACTGCTTTTTACAACATTCATAATAGCCGGTGCCTACAGCCAGAGCGTAGAACTCAACTTCCCGCACTTTGCAGGGCAGCAATACCGCTTCGGGGCATTCCGCGGTGAGGGAAAAGATACGATAGCTATCGGGACGCTCGACGGGCAAGGCAGGGCAAAGCTCGTTTTGCCGGACAGGATGAGCGGTTTCCGCGGCATGACGCAGTGGCAGCTTACAGGTGGCGGCGGCTTGGATATGATCTTCGCGGGCGGCGAGAATTTCTCGGTCTCCTGTCCTGAAGCCCAGCCATCGGAAAAAACGATTGTCTACACCGGTACACAGGAGAATGTTTACCTGAACAACCGTTACCATCGCCAGCAGGATATACTCGGCAGGATAGACGCCATGCGTATGGCGGCAGCGGCATACAAAGACAACGGCGAATTACTTCCCATCTTTAACACAGAGCTACTGAAGCAGGAGCAGGCTTATAAGCTCCTACAGGAAGAGACGGCAGCTAATCCTCTCTATGCGGCACGCTTCGCACAGATCGTGGATGTTACCAGGGGGCTGCCTCCTGTCCTGGCTCCCGGCCATGAAGAAATAGTCGGGTTGCTGAAAGATTTTGTACTGGACAAATTAGACCTGGAGGCGCTTTACACTTCCGGGCATTGGGCGGGAGTGCTGGAGCAGCTTATGGATTGGTATAGCTACAAAGAAGAAAACCGCCCGGCATTCATACCCGGTATGATCCGCCTGGTAAACCGCGCTTCTTCGGATGAAGTCTACGCGGCCCTGTGCGAAAAGGTAATCGTGTTTTGTGAAAAGAAAGGCTGGCACGATCAGGAATTAGAATTCGCCTTCTTCCTGCTGAATGACAACCGTATAAAAGAACCTAAAGGAAAAGTCGCTTCGCTTTATACGCTGCTGAAGATAAGGAAAGGAAGTAAGGCTCCGGCTCTGTCGCAGGGCAAACTACCCGAAAGCAAAACCTTGCTGGTGTTCTACGAATCGGGCTGTAATGCCTGCGAGAATGAGATACAGCAACTGAAAGGCAACTATCCGCTCTTGCGGGAGAAAGGCTATGAAGTGGTATCTGTGGCGGCAGACAAGGACAAAGCTGTTTTTATGAATACATCCGGGACTTTCCCGTGGAAAGATAAATATTGTGATTTTCAGGGTTTTACAGGAAAAGATTTTATCGACTACGGGGTTATCGGCACGCCTACCTTCTATGTAATAGATGAAAATGGTGTATTGCAGGGACGGTACGCAAAGCTGGCAGACACGGGAATATTGAATTAGCAGGCTTAGATCCGTGTCCCGCGAGTTGTACTGTCAAGTTGGCCGTAGCCGTCATACTATTGTTGGTGGCAGTTCTCTATATTATTGCGTTCATGGATTGCTCTGAAATATGTAAAAAAAAACACCAAGGTATAAAATGGAACATAAATGGGTAACGATTATTAGAAAATAACCGTTTACTTTTGTATCCGTAACCGGCGTAAAATATCATCCGGCACTCGCTAAGTGTCAGATCAGGATGGGACAAATATGCGATGCGGCAGATTATGTTTATTCAAAGGTTATTCAGGAGGTGATAGACAATAAATGGAACGTTTAACAAAAGTAGACAGACTTTCCTTACCTGAACATTAACAACAGAACGCGCATTTTTCTCTCTATGCCCGCCAGGCTGTCTGGCCCTAACAGGGATGCGGTTTGATATTCAAAACCAACCCATAGGGGAACGGACGGCGGGACGGACATGAGTGAACCATAGTAAGGGTATACGGGAATATCCGGTGGACGAGAGAAGTACCGGCAACATAAACTGATAGGATAAATAGAAATGAATATATGTAGTTTGTGTTTGGCAGCTCCGCTAGAAGCGAATTATTCAGGCTTTCCCTGAATGAGGAGACGTAGCAGGTGGCAACAACTTGATGTTTATACAACTTGTCTTTTATGTCCTTACGGTCCCTTGCGAAAGACGCTATAAGGTCTTTTGTCTTAACGTTGTCACCGGCTGCCTTTTCATCAGACAATAGCAAAATTATCAGGTAAAAAAGGCAATGAAATGTTAGCGAAAGATAAATTAAAAGTTACAGGACTATACAAGCCGATAGTGTCTATAGTTTGTAGAGTTTGTTGTGTGAGGACAGATAAGTGTTTTGTCTCCAATAGGGTTACCATAAGTCTGAGAGGAGCTTGGCTGCTCTATTGTTATATCGAATCCGGCAAGAAAACGGAATAGTAAAAAATCGGGTAAGACAGGTTAAAATGTATAATTTGTTGAAAGAAGCTGTCCTGAAAGAAAAAATAAAAAATCCTGTAGAATACTAAAATGGTCAATAAATGGGTAAAAATGGGTACCGATTTATAGAATGTTAACGCCTAATTTTGTACCGATTTACATACGTTAAATAAACAATATGACAATTAAAAACGTTATTATTACTTGTTCATGTAGTTGTGGGCTGATAGGCTCTCTGTTTGTGTTCATAATCCCATATGCTCTATCATTGGGAGCCTGCATTAGCCCGGCAGTTATAAACCGTGTTAACAGAGGTAACGTTTTTAAATAAAAACTACTGCTAATATTGAAAAAATAATTGACTATGCGTAACCATCTCGTGTCAATGCCGGAATGTCCGCGTAAAGAAAAAGAAATTGCACTGGTAAATAAATAACGGATATATGCAGAACAAAGGAAATTATAAGAACAAAGGATTCACGGCGGCGCTGCGTATCCTGCTTTGTATTCTGGCCGCTGGTACTGTACAGGCACAAGACATACCGGATACCGTCCGTGTACCGTCGGCCGTCCTTAAGACGAACCTGCTGTACGACGCTACCGGCAGCCTGAACCTTGCCGGCGAGTTCCGGCTAAACAGGAAGCTAACCCTGGACCTTCCCCTGACCTACAATCCCTGGACTTTTACGGGCGGTAAAAAGCTGAAGCTGCTGCTTTTCCAGCCCGAATTACGCTACTGGACGAAAGAATCGTTCAGGGGCTTCTTCGGTGGCTTGCATATTCATGGGGCACTGTTCAATACAGCAAAGATTATAGACGATTACCGTTATCAGGGCTGGCTTGCCGGGGCAGGCCTCTCTGTCGGGTACCGGCAATGTCATTAAGTTAAGGATTTTCATATAGCATCTCTTTGATTTTTAGAGACCTTTGGTCGTACTCTCTTTTTATATCTGAATTTATTTCGCATATTAGAACGATTGGGTCTTATTGGTATCATAT